>JAFMQT010000175.1 GCA_017354515.1 Nocardia sp.
CCCGGCTACCGGCGCACCCGCCCGGCTCAGTTGTAGGACTGCGCGACTCCGTCCAGCAGACGCTCGAAGGTGTCGTAGGAGGGGGTGTCCACGACGTTCACCACATTCGGTGCGACCGGAATCTTGTGCTCATCGACGACCTTTCCGAACTGGGAGCGGTCGGCGGTGCGGAAGCCGTGTTCGGCGGCCAGGCGCTGCAATTCCGGATCCGTCGTCAGCAGTTGGCCGAGGCGGTCTCCACCGGAGGTCAGCGGGATCAGGGTGTGCTGGGAAATCACGGTCGGTGATGGATACATCAGCACCGAATCGGCCGGTAGTTTCCCGGCGGCCGCAGCTTCCACATATTGCGATTCATAACCCCACACCATCGGGGTGGGACCCATTCCGCCGGTGAGGTATTCGATGAACGGACCCTCACTGGAATTCTCGGTATAGCCCTGTTTGGTGAACAGCCGCGCCACCTTCGACAGCACGAAATTCTCCGCCTCCGGCCCCTGCACCATGGAGTTGTCATTGGCCACATACGCCGCCACCGCCAGATACATGGACGCCGAATTGGAGGTGCGCGGATCGGTCGTCGACAGCAGGATGTTCTTGTCGACCGGATAGCTGGTATTGCCGTCGAGCTGATTCCACCGGGTGCCCTGCTGGGCCAGGTCCACGAACCGCTGCATATCGAAATTCGGTGTCGGCCCGGGATGTACGATCCCGGCCTTGGTCAGCAGATCCACGATCGGCCCGAAACTGGCGACCACCATCGGTGACGAGAACGGCGTGTATTTGGTGGTGATATTGCGCTTACGCTGAATCCGCTCGGCGCTCACGCTGCTGGAAGGGAACGCGAAATCCAGATGCCCCAGATCCACCGAGGTGGCGATCTGGCGGGAACCGGCCGGATCGGCGTGCACCGCGATTCCCTTGCGGGCCAGAGCGTTCACGACCTTCGGGTCGGTGAAGAAGTTCATCTTCTCCGAGCCGACCACGCCGTGCACCGTCGTCAGGCCCGCGGTGGGGGCGGAGGCCACGGCCGCCGATTTGGGTTTTGCGCCGGTCTGGGCGGTGAGCGCGCAGATGAGCACCGTCACTACGAGTACGGCTGCGGTCAGCAGACCGAACTCGCGGGGCCGGCGGCGAATCATGGCGCCGAGATCCTGCAGCGCGTCGGTCTCGGGGAGGGCCGGGCCCTCCTCGTCGGTGGGATTATCCTCGTCGGCTTCGCTGTCCGCGGATTCGCCGGCTGCCGAGTCGCCGGGTGTGCCGCCGGATCTCGGAGCCTCCGGCTCGCCTGTGTCCGTGGTCGTGGACGGTTCATCGGCCGCCCAGGGGGTGGCGGCCGCGGTAGCGGAAGCGGGCGGCTGTGCCTCGGGCGATTCGCTCGGGTCGGATGTCGACACCGAATCCTCCTGGGGGGAAGTGATTTTCTCAGTGGGGTACGTCGAATTGGAGTCGGGCGGTGCGGAATCACCCTCCGGCGGCGCGGATTCGGCCTCGGGCAGTACGGATTCCGCCTCGGCCGGTACGGATTCCATGTCGGCGGAGGGCTGTTCTGTGTCGGCTGATGCGGCGCCCTCGGGATCGGGGGTTTCGGCGACGGGTTGCGGCGCAGCCTGTTCCGGCGCGTCGACCGGCATCTGGTCGAGTTCGCGCGTGGCGATCCGCTCGACCAGGACCGGGACGAACTCGCGCACTCGATGCCCGTCGTAGGTGCGCCGCACCCGGTCGATCACCTCGCGAACCGCATCCGCGGAATGGCTTTCGCGGTACCGCTGCACCAGTCGATCCGTCAATTGACGTAATGCTTTTTCTTCACGCTCGGCGGCGTTTGTCACACCGAACTCCTCGCCCTCATCACTGTGCGACGGTCGAACGCCGCGCGTTCACGACACGATAGCGAGACCGAAGAACAACTCGGTGTCCTCCAAGACGGGGAGCGGAAACGCGAAATGCGCTGGTAAATGGTCATTCCGGGCGTGCAATTCCCATAGTGGGGAGGTGCCGGACCGAGACGAATTACATTCCAGGTCACCGAGAATTCAATCAGGTGAGTACCAGGAGTTCACTCGAGGAGGCGATTTCCACCCGGAGCCCGGCCTTATCCGCGATCCGGGCCAGCGCGCCGATATCCCGGGGCTCGGCGCGGGTGCTCACCAGTGCCCGCGCCAGCAAGCCCTTGTGGTGTTTGTTGAAATGGCTTACCACCGTGCGGGTTCCGTCCGGACGTTCGGTCAGCACGGTCGCGGTCACCGCACCCGGTACGCGCCCGAGCCCCTGATAGGCGCCCGAACGCAGATCCACCACGAGCTGATCGGCGGTCGCCTCCCGCAACGCCGGCACCAGCGCCGGTTTCCACATCGCCGCCAGCGTCGGCAGTCCCGGCAGTTTGCTGCCGCCCGAAAGCCGGTACGCCGGAATCGGATCCGCGGCCCGCACCACTCCGAACAGTGCCGATCCGACGGCCAGCCGCTGGTGTGCGCGGGCGCGCTGTGCCTTGGTCAGCGAGCCGATGTCGAGGGCGTCGTAGAGCACGCCGGTATATCGTTCGAGCGCCGGGCGGGTCGGTGCCGTCCGCAGGGTGGCATTGCGATCGAGCGCCGTCCGCAAACTGTCCGCATTCGCACCGCCGGCCTTCAGGCCCAGCACCGCGCGCGCGGTCTCCGGATCGGCCGACAGCTCGATCAGCTCGGTCACCAGTTTGTCCCGCACGACGGTGAGCTGCGGCAACCACAGTGTGTCGAGATCGAGCGGAGCGCCGGTTCCGCCGTCGGACTTGGTTTCGGAAGGGGGCAAGATCAGCAACACGAGCCGTTACGGTAATGCCCTGGAGGCATTCGCGCAGCAGCGGCTAGGGTGTGCATCCGTGATCACCCGTCTCTCACACCTGTTCCTGCGCACCCTGCGTGATGATCCCGCCGACGCCGAGGTGCCCAGTCACAAGCTGCTCGTCCGTGCCGGATATGTGCGGCGGATCGCCCCCGGTGTGTACTCGTGGCTGCCGCTGGGGCTGAAGGTGCTTCGCAAGGTCGAGCAGGTGGTGCGCGAGGAGATGGACGCGATCGGGGCGCAGGAGATCTGCCTGCCGGCGCTGCTGCCGCGGGAACCGTACGAGACCACCAACCGCTGGACCGAATACGGCGACAGCGTGTTCCGCCTGCGCGACCGCAAGGGCGCCGATATGTTGCTCGGCCCCACTCACGAGGAACTGTTCGCGCTGACGGTCAAGGGGGAATACAACTCGTACAAGGACCTGCCGGTCACCCTGTACCAGATCCAGACCAAATACCGCGATGAGGAGCGTCCACGCGCCGGCATCCTGCGCGGGCGCGAGTTCATCATGAAGGACTCCTACTCCTTCGACCTCGACGAGGCCGGTCTGCGGCGCAGCTACAACGCACACCGTGAGGCCTATCGGCGCATCTTCACCCGGCTCGGGGTCGAGTACGTGATCGTCGCCGCCACCTCGGGCGCGATGGGCGGCAGCGCCTCCGAGGAGTTCCTGGCCACCAGCGCCGTCGGCGAGGACACCTACGTGACCTGCCTCGAATCGGGGTACGCGGCCAATGTGGAAGCCGTCGTCACCGCGGCTCCGCCCGAGATCCCGCTGGACGGGCAGGCCGAGGCCGTCGTGCACGACACCCCCGACACCCCGACCATCGCCTCGCTGGTCGACTGGGCCAACGGCGCCGGAATCGGGGAACGGTTCGGCCGCCCGGTCACCGCCGCCGACACCCTCAAGAACGTGATGGTCAAGCTGCACCATCCGGACGGTAAGACCGAGATCGTCGGCATCGGCGTCCCGGGTGACCGTGAGGTCGACGACAAGCGCCTGGGCGCGAGCCTGGAACCGGCCGAGGTGGAACTGCTGACCGATGCCGACTTCGCCGCCAACCCGTTTCTGGTGAAGGGGTACATCGGCCCGAAGGCGCTGCTGGCCAACGGCATCCGCTATCTGGTCGACCCTCGCGTGGTCACCGGCACCGCCTGGATCACCGGCGCCGACGCACCGGGCAAGCATGTGGTCGGCCTGGTCGCCGGACGCGATTTCACCCCGGACGGCACCGTCGAGGCCGCCGAGGTCCACGAGGGCGATACCTCGCCCGACGGCAAGGGTGTTCTGCATGCCGCACGCGGTATCGAGATCGCCCACATCTTCCAACTGGGCTACAAGTACACCGATGCCTTCGAGGTCGATGTGCTGGGCGAGAACGGCAAACCCGTCCGCCTGGTGCAGGGCTCCTACGGTGTGGGCGTATCCCGTATGGTCGCGGTGATCGCCGAGCAGATGCACGACGAGAAGGGTCTGCGCTGGCCGGTCGAGGCCGCGCCGTTCGACGTGCACGTGGTCATCGCCAACAAGGACGCGGCCGCCCGCGAAGGCGCCGAACAGGTGGTGGCGGGCCTGGACGCCCGGGGCCTGGAGGTGCTGTTCGACGACCGCACCGCCTCACCCGGCGTCAAATTCAAGGACGCCGAATTACTCGGTATGCCTTGGGTTCTCGTGATCGGCCGGGGCTGGGCCGAGGGCAAGGTCGAATTGCGCAACCGCCTCACCGGTGAGGCCGAGGACATCCCCGCCGCCGACGCGGTGGAGACCGTCCTGGGTAAGATCCGCGCCTGAGTTCACCGCGGGGTGGGGCGGTCCTTGCGGATCGGCGTATTGGACTCAGTGCTGCCCCGGCAGCATGGCGGTCGCCGGATTCACCCCCAGGATCGCCTGCCAGGTGGCCAGGCGCACAGCACATTCGGTGAGCGCGTCGATCGCGGTGCGGCGCAGTTCGGGCGTACCGGCGCGTTCGGAGACCGAACGCCAGACGGCCGCGGTGTCGGTTTCGACCGTCACCGCGAGCTTGGCGGCCGGAATCGGGTCGTCGACCGGAAACGGTGGCACATAGGCGGCCGCGGGAACCGGAACACTGCTCCCGGCCGCCTCGAGCGCGTCGATCACCCCGTCGCGGCGCGCACGGTGCGCGGCCAGCTGATCGGCGACCAGTTTGCTGCGCTCGGGGGAGGCGTACGCCGCGATCACACCGTAGGCGTAGACGGCGGAGTACTCCGCGTTCAACGCATCGGTGAGCGCCTGTTGATCGGTACTCACGCGGGAATCCTTTCCAGGTGCCGGGGGCACGCTGTGTCGTTGCGGGCGCATCGGGTAGCGCCCGTCGCCGTGTCTGTCATATCGCGGGACCGGCGGCGCCGCTCAGGCCAGCAGTACCTTCGCGTGGGTGGCGCAGCAGGCGCTGATCGAGCCCAGCAGGCCGGCGCGAAATCCGGACAGAGTGGCGGCCAGTTCGGCCGCCGACTTCTGCGAGTCGACCAACCGACCGCGCACCGCGGCCGGATTCGGCGGCGGCACCGGTGCGGCGGGTGCGGGCACCGGGGGAGTCGGGGAGGCGGGTTTGGTGCCGTCCCCGTACACGCCGACGGCCCGATCGATCTCCGCGCGGAGGGTATCGGCGTGCTGGGTGCGCTGGGCGGCAACGGTATTGAGTGCGGCGGCGTGCTCCGGCGCGGTCGCGATTGCGGCCTTTGCCCACACGGCGTCGGTGCGGGCGGCCCGCTCCTGTTCCATCAGGACATCCGGTGCCGGCGGGGCCTGTTTCGAACAGGCGGCGGCCGCGCCCACGGCGCTCACGGCCAGGGCCGCGCCCGGGGCCGAGCGCAGGACGGTGCGGCGATCGAGGGCGACCGGCAGCGGTCGGCGCGGAGGTGACGGAATCACATCGTGACGGCGGGACACGGACCTATCGTGCCAGTGCCCGTACTCGCCGACGATTCAGCCCGGGGTGACACGCGGCGAAATCGGCCTGTGGTGGGCACGCCGACCCGGCCGGCCCCGACGCAATCGGGTTGGCTGGTCCTTTACACTCTTGCGGCGCGTTAGGCTGGATATCCGGCGATGACCCCCGGGGCCACTCGCGCCGACCGTACCGGACCAGGACCAATACCGCGTCACAACTGAACCAGGAGCCGCCCATTATGCCGATGCCGACCGAGGAGAGGGTGAGCCAGCTTGTTGCTGGTCTCGTCGAACGCCGGGGACTCGACCTCGAGGGCGTGCGTATCGCGGGCTCGGGCGGGCCGCACACCCGGGTGACCGTCACCGTCGACAGTGACGAGCAGCTGGACCTGGACACCGTCGCGGAAATCAGTTCGCAGATCTCGGCCGCGTTCGACGAAGCCGGCGATTTCGGCGAAACCCCCTACCAACTCGAAGTCACCACGCCCGGCGTCGACCGTCCGCTGACCGCGCCGCGGCACTGGCGGCGCGCCCGCGGCCGTAAGGCGCGCATCCACATGCGGGCCGGGGCCGCCGCACCGGAGGGACGGTCGCGGTTCGACGCCCGGATCGGAGCCTGCGGTGATACCGAGGTCGCCCTGGTACTCGGCGGCAGGCGCGCCCCGCATCGGGTGAATGTCGCGCTGGCCGATATCGAGTCCGCGGTCGTGCGGGTGGAGTTCTCGCGGCCGGGTGCGGCGGAGCTGGCACTGGCCGGCGGGGTGGCCGTCGGTCGCCCCGAGCCCGGCGCGCCGGCCGTCGACACCACCGGAGTTACCGAGACCGGAGTTGTTCGAGGAGAAGATCGTCCAGCAGTTGCGCCGACCGAAGGGATCGTGGAATGAACATCGAAATCGAAGCCCTGCGCGCGATAGTCGCCGACAAGGGAATCTCGATGGAGACAGTGCTCTCCGCGATCGAGTCCGCTCTGCTGACCGCCTATCGGCACACCGAGGGCCACGAGCCCAGCGCGCGCATCGATATCAACCAGAAGACCGGTGTGGTCCGGGTGATGGCCACCGAGACCGACGCCGAGGGCAATGTCGTGTCCGAGTGGGACGACACCCCGGAGGGATTCGGCCGGATCGCGGCCACCACCGCGCGCCAGGTCGTCCTGCAGCGCTTGCGCGACGCGGAGAACGAGAAATCGTTCGGCGAATTCTCCACGCACGAGGGCGATATCGTCGGCGGTGTCGTGCAGCGCGACAGCAAGATGAACGCCCGCGGCACCGTCGTGGTGCGGATCGGCAGTGAGGTCACCGGCGCCGAGGGCCTGATCCCGCCCGCCGAACAGGTGCCCGGCGAGACCTACGAGCACGGCGACCGCATCAAGTGCTACGTCTACGGTGTCTCCCGCGGCCAGCGCGGACCGCAGATCACCCTGTCGCGCACCCATCCGAATCTGGTGCGTCGCCTGTTCGCGCTGGAGGTCCCCGAGATCGCCGACGAGTCGGTGGAGATCGTGGCGGTGGCCCGCGAGGCCGGGCACCGATCCAAGATCGCGGTGCGCTCCACGATTCCCGGCGTGAACGCCAAGGGCGCGTGTATCGGGCCGATGGGGCAGCGCGTGCGCAATGTGATGAGCGAACTCGCCGGCGAGAAGATCGACATCATCGATTGGGCCGAGGACCCAGCGACCTTCGTCGGTAATGCGCTGAGCCCCTCGAAGGTCGTATCGGTCACCGTCGTGGATCCCGAGGCGCGGGCGGCGCGGGTCGTGGTTCCCGATTTCCAGTTGTCGCTGGCGATCGGTAAGGAAGGGCAGAACGCCCGCCTGGCGGCCCGGCTGACCGGGTGGCGCATCGATATCCGATCCGACGCGTCCCCCGACGTGTCCGGATCGCCGCGCCCGCAGGCACAGCCCGGTTAGGGCGGTGTGGCGGGGCTCGGCACCGAATATAGCGAGCGGCAATCGAGAGTTCGGGTACAACCCGGGGCTGGATGCGGAGATCGGGACATGACAGCGGTACAGTGGACGAAGGCTCAGCGCGAGCCTTCGGTATCCGCCACTTCCATCCAGGTTGGACCTGCGGCCTCGAGCCGCCCGGTCGGCCCGGTCCGGACCTGTATCGGATGCCGTCGGCGAGAGCTGGCCGCCGATCTGTTGCGGGTGGTGGCACGCACATCCGGCCAGGGTTCCGATGCGGACTCGGTCGTGATGATCGTTCCCGATCCGCGGCGCAGACTTCCGGGAAGGGGTGCTTGGCTGCACCCCGTTTCTGCTTGTCTGAGCACGGCAGAGCGGCGCCGAGCGTTCGGCAGAGCGCTACGAGTGTCCGGAAAACTGGATATCTCAGCCCTGGAGCAATACCTCGAGAACAGGCACGAGCACTCATGAGCACACCGTGAAGTACCAGCGATGAACGGCCATCGAAGATAACCCGAGGTCGTGCGGGCTTCCCGTCCCCCAGTGGGCAGAGACGGGATCGTCACGCTCGACCTCTCAGTGAGGAGAGCAGTGGCAGGCAAGGCCCGCGTGCACGAGTTGGCGAAAGAACTCGGTGTCACGAGCAAAGAACTACTCGCGACGCTCAAGGAGCAAGGCGAGTTCGTGAAGTCGGCGTCCTCGACGGTGGAAGCGCCCGTCGCGCGCCGGCTGCGTGAGTCGTTCGCGACGAAGTCCGCACCGGCCAACGGTTCGGCGAAGACCTCCGCGAAACCCGGACCGGCACAGAGCCGTCCGGCCCCCAAGCCGAGCGCGACCCCCGGCCCCCGCCCCGGTCCGAAGCCG
>JAFMQT010000176.1 GCA_017354515.1 Nocardia sp.
GTCCGCGGTGGTCACCCTGCGGGCCGTGGTCGGCGATGGCGGTCGCGGTGGGGGCGGGCGTGGTCGCGGCGGACGCGGTAACCGACAGTGCGGCGAGCGGAACGACGACCAGCGCGCCGGCGGCGGCGATACGGGCCGCCATACGGCGGGTGCTCTTGGTCTTCACGGGTACCTCTCTCAGTCGAATGATGAACCGCGGCTTTGCTTTTCGGATTATTCCGTCCGAGCGGCTCATGAGGTCCATTTAAGTGATCGTGGCTGGGATCCCGTTGTCACGGCACTGGCAGTTACCTGAGATACGAAAAAGGGGGTTCCCCGGATACGGAAAAGGGGCCGCTTCCGATACCGGAAGCGGCCCCTACCGAGGAGGGACAGCGACTCAGAACGAGCCGGTGTGCCACCACGGAAAGCCGGGGTGGTCCCAGCCGCGGTGGTCCCAGCCACGGTCATGATCCCAGCCGCGGTGGTCCCAGCCGTGGTCACGATCGTGTCCGTGCCGGTCGATCTGTACGGCGGAGGGGGCATCGGCGAACGCGGGAACAGCGACAGCCGCGATGGGAGCAGCGGCAACCGCGCCCGCGACCGCGATACGAGCGATCATCCGTCGGTGCGAGGAGAACTTGTGGGTGGTCAACGTCCTAGCCTTTCTCTCGGGCTCGAGCCGTCGTGCGGTGGCTCACCACTTAATCGAACCGCACATTCGCAGCGTTACTTTTGACCACACTGGTAGTTTGCTCTGAATTTCGCGATCATGCGCCGTCGGGTCGATTGCGGGGCAGCAGGTCCCAGACGTGGCTGTTCTCGTTGATCGTGGCGGCGGTGCGCGAACCGGTCCGGGAGAAGAGCACCCGGGTGATCGAGCAGTAGTCGATCGGGAAGGTCAGCGGTCGCGCCAGCCCCAGCACATCCTGGAGCAGCACATTGATCACCCCGCCATGGGCGAAGGTGATCACGGTGTCGGCGGGATCGGCCGCGGCGACAATATCTTCCACCGCATCGAGCACCCTGGCCACGAACGCGGGCTCGTCGATGACCTCGGGCAGGAAGCCGGCCTTGATCCGCTCATAACTGGCACGGAAGTCGCGTTTGGCGTCCTCGATCGGAATATAGGCCGACAACTCACGGTCGTATTCGGCCAGTCCGTCGACCACGTCGACGGCCAGATCCAGGGTGCGGGCGGCCGGTTCCGCTGTCTCGAGCGCCCGCCGCTGCGGACTGCTCACCACCCGCGCGATGTGATGGTCGCCATCGGCATAGCGGGCGAGCACCTCCGGAACCCGCCCGGCCTGTTGGATTCCCAGATCGGTGAGTCCCGGATCGGCGGGACCGGAGGTGGTCAGCGCTCGCCCGGGCTGGGCGTGGCGCACGAGAACAAGTTGCACGCCTCTCACTGTGCCGGACGAGGATTCCCGGTCGGTGTACGGGTGGGGCGCTGGTCCTCAGCGCACGTCGGCGCCGCCCGTCCGCGGTTTGACCAGTGGGAACGGCAATGTTTCGCGAATACTGCGGCCGGTGATCAACATGACCACCCGGTCCACACCCACACCCAGGCCACCGGTCGGCGGCATCGCGAATTCGAGCGCCTGCAGGAAGTCCTCATCCAGCTCCATGGCTTCGGGATCGCCGCCGGCGGCCAGCAGCGACTGTTCGGTCAGGCGCTTGCGCTGTTCGATCGGATTGGTCAATTCGCTGTAGGCGGTACCGAGTTCGACACCCCAGGCCACCAGATCCCAGCGTTCGGCCACCCCGTCGACACTGCGGTGGGCGCGAGTCAGCGGGGACACCGATGTCGGGAAGTCGGTGTAGAAGGTGGGTTCGGTGGTGCGGTCCTCGACCAGATGTTCATACATCTCGAGCACGATCTGCCCCGCGTCCCAGCCCGGCTGATACGGGACATCCGCCTTGTCACACAGGGTTCGCAACTGCTCGACGCCGGTCGCCGAGGTGATGGTCGTACCCAGGGCGTCGGAGATCGCGCCGTGCACCGTCCGCACCGGCCAGTCGCCGGAGATATCCACCGCGACCAGGTTGCCGTCGCTATCGGGACGCATCGCGACGCAGGAACCGTTGGCCGCGATCGCCGCATCCTGGATCAACTGGCGGCAGGCGTGCATCATCCGCTGGTAATCACTGTGCGCCTCATAGGCTTCCAGGATCGTGAACTCCGGATTGTGGCTGTAGTCCACACCTTCGTTCCGGAAGACCCGGCCCAGTTCGAAGACCTTCTCCATACCGCCCACGCACAGCCGCTTGAGATACAACTCCGGTGCGATGCGCAGGTACAGGTCGAGGTCGTAGGCGTTGATGTGGGTGGCGAACGGCGCGGCGTTGGCGCCGCCGTGAATCTGCTGCAGCACCGGAGTCTCGACCTCGAGGAATCCCCAGCCGTTCAACGTATCGCGCAGCGAGCGGACCACCGCACTGCGTTTGGCCATCACCTCGCGGGTTTCGGCGTTGATCGCCATATCGACGTAGCGCTGTCGCACTCGCGCCTCGGGATCGGCCAGACCACGCCACTTATCCGGCAGCGGGTGCAGACATTTGCCGATCATCCGCCAGTCCTGGGCCAGCAGGGACAGCTCACCGCGGCGGCTGGCGCCGATCCGTCCGCTGACCTCGATCAGATCACCGAGATCGAAATATTCGCCGAAGGCCTTGGAGGCGCGTGTGCCGACCCGCTCCAGATCGATGAGCACCTGGATGTCCTGCGACCAGTCCCGCAGCACCGCGAAGGTGACACCGCCGTAATCGCGAATTCGCAAGAGCCGCCCGCAGACTCGGACCGTGGTGCCTTTGGGGCACTGGCGCGCCGCGGCGATCGAGTGGGTCGGGGCGTAGGCGACCGGATAGGCGTCCACGCCCGCCTCTTCGAGCCGGCGCACCTTGTCCATCCGCACCCGCACCTGCTCGGGGCGGCGCGCGGCGGTCTGCTCCAGGGCCGACGGGGGCGGCTCGGGTGGGGAGCCATCGGCGTGCAGACCGGTGATGGTGGGCGGGACCATCGAGCGCTGGCCGGTGTGCACCATGGCATCGGGTTGTTTGCCGAATCGGGGTAGGAAACCCTCGGCCAGCCCGCCGGCGATGGCGACCCGGACCAGTTGGCGGCGATCCTCGAACAGGAAGAACCGCGGCACCCACACCGGCTGATATTTGACGTTGGACCGGTACAGCGCCTCGAGCTGCCACCAGCGGCTGAAGAACATCAGCACACTGCGCCACAGCCGCAGCACCGGCCCGGCGCCGATCCGCCCGCCCTCTTCGAAGACCGAGCGGAAGACCGCGAAGTTCAGCGAAACCCTGGTGATCCCGTGCTCGTCCGATTTGAGCGCCAGCTGCGAGATCATCAACTCCATGATCCCGTTGGGGCCCTTGGGATCTCGCCGCATCACATCCAGTGAGACACCGCAGCGGCCCCACGGCACCAGTGACAGCATGCCCCATACCTTGCCGTCGGCGTCCACGGCTTCGACCAGCAGACTCTTACCGTCGAGTGGATCGCCGAGCCGGCCCAGGGCCATCGAGAAGCCGCGTTCGTCCTCGGTATCGCGCCACGCGTCGGCGCGCCCGATCATTTCCCGCATTTCCTGGCCGGACAGCTCCTCATGGCGCCGGAAACGAACCGTGAATCCGTGTTTGATCAGCCGGTTGGCGGCCTGACGGACCTGCTTCATATCCGGGCCGGCCAGCGAGTACGTGCGGGTGTCGAGAATCGCCTCGTCACCCAGGCGCAGCGCCGACAGACCGGCCCGGCGATAGGCGGTGGCGCCGAGTTCACCCGCGCCCATCACGGCGGGTACCCAGCCGTATTCGTCGCACAGCCGCAACCAGGCGTCGATCGCCTGCGACCAGGCCTCGCGGACACCGATCGGATCGCCGGAGGCCAGGCACACCCCGAGTTCGACCCGATAGGTGATCGCTGACTTGCCGCTGGGCGCGAAGACGACCGCCTTATCGCGGCGGGTCGCGAAATAGCCCAGGGAATCCTCGACATCGGCGCGGTCCAGCAGCCCGCGCACCGCGGATTCGTCCAGTCCGGTCATGGCATTGGACGAGCGTTGCGACCGGAACAGCACCCAGGCCGCGAGCACCAGCGTCACCGCGCCCAGCAGACCGAGCGCGAACTTCACCGGATGCGGTGGCTGACCACTGAAGTTGTTGTCCGCGACCAGAATTGCCGCGGTCACCTTCGACACCGCGTACAACGGCCGCTCACCACCGCGGGGCAGGGTGCCGGGGAACAGTTCGATCAGCCCCCAGCCGATCAGGGAGCCGGCCACGAGTCCGCCGATCAGGACTCCCAGCGCCTTCCAGGCGGCGGCGCGGCGGACCCGGGTGTAGAACTCCGACCACGCCGCGATCAGCACCACCACCACCACGACGTGGAACCCGAGCGCGACGAGGGCGTGCGGATCGCGCTCCTCGGCGAAGTCGAGGGAATTGGCCACCGCGAACAGCGCCATGTACCCGGTGAGCAGCCACCAGGCGATCCGTTTTCGGGCCGAGGTCGCCCCGGCCAGCAGACCCACGATCACCGCCCACATCAGGTTGGTGTCGGGTGCGTCGAAGTAGTAGGCGTCGATGTAGTGGCGGGGCGCGGCGGTGATGTACCGGAACAGCGGCAGGATGCTCCACAGCGCGCACAGCACCGCGAAGGTCCCCAGGGCCATGCCGAACAGATGCGGAACCTCGCTGAGCCGGCCGTGCGCACGATGCGGAACCGTTCCCGGCCCTCGACCGCCGGGGGCGGGCCGTTCGGCGGTCGTCGAACCGGTGTCCGGTTCGCCGCGTGCGAGCAGGACGCCGGGTGAATCCGGCTCGTGCACCGTCATATTCGGTTCCTTTCGGGCATGAGCGAGCCTGCTGCGCGGTGACCCCGCGCTGCCGCCGCTGTACATGATGGCGGCAGTTCGCGGCTGTCGCTCGTGTCGTGCGCCCAGGACCGCTTCTCGTGCCGAGCCTTTCGCCGGACAGCGGTAGCGCGGCGTGACCACGGACGGCTCTCGGGGGCGGCGTGCGTCCCATCGCTCGCGGCGGTAAAGATGTACCCCATGTCGGATCCAGTCGATGTGCCGATCGAAGACGAAGTCATACGGCTCGGACAGTTCTTGAAGCTGGCCAGTCTCATCGACAGCGGCGCGGAGGCCAAGACCGTAATCGCTGCCGGACTCGTGCGAGTCAATGACGAGGTGGAATTACGGCGGGGCCGCCAACTTCAGGCCGGGGATGTGGTCGGATTGGCCGGCCATCGGGTGCGGGTGGTCAGCCGATAGCGGACCGTGCACCGCGGCCGATCCGCACGGCCCGGAGTCGGCCGGGCAGATCATTCGGCGCGGACGACGACACCGTCGTGATCGCTGTAGAGCATTTCGCCCGGAACGAACGTCACACCGCCGAATTCGACCGGCACGTCCTGTTCGCCCGACCCGGTCTGCGTACTCTTGCGCGGATTGGTGCCGAGCGCCTTCAGGCCGATCTCCAGCGTGCGCAGAATCGCCGAATCCCGCACGGCGCCGTTGACGATCACCCCGGCCCAGCCGTTGTCTACGCCGCGACCGGCGATGATGTCGCCGACCAGCGCGGTATGCACACTCGCCCCACCGTCGACAACCAGCACCCTGCCCGCACCGGGCGTGCTCAAGGTCTGTTTGACCAGCAGGTTGTCCTGGAAACAGCGAATCGTGACGATCCGTCCACTGAAAACCGGATGGCCTCCGAACTGGATGAACTGCGTATCGCAGCTGCGGATCTCGGGGCCGATCTCATCGGCTAGGTCGGCGGTGGCCACGGGAGTTACTGAATCGGTCACGTGCCCCAGCTTGCCACGCCGGGCCCGCAGACATCCTGAGACATCCCTGGCAGCGGCTGTGAATTGCGGGGCCCACTCCAGGCGATCAGCCCCGAGATAACCGGGCCGGTCAGCCCTCCAGCGAACGCTGGTACTCCTCGATTTGGGTGGTCAGGTTGTGGGTGCTGTGTTTGACCGCGATCTTGATGAACGGCTCGATGGTCTTACCCAGCATCTTCCCAGCCAGACCGCCCGGGACACGCAGCTCGACGACGGCGTCCACGGTGCACAGCCGCTCGTTCCGGGGATGGAATTCGAAGGTGGACTCGATCTCGAATCCTCGGCGCGACCGGACCGCGAGTAGTCGGCCCTGCTCCCAGCGCACGATCTCGAGCTGGGAGCTCAGTGCGACCGGGCCCAGCTTGAAATCGGTGTCGAATATCGCGCCCAGGCCGGCGTCCTGCTCGGTGACCGGAGTGAACGCGTGCACCTCGGTGATGTACTTCGGCAGATTCCGATAGTCGTTGACGTAGGCGAACGCGTTCTCCACCGCTGCGGCGCAGTCGGCCGCTACCTTCACTGTGGGCATGGGGGTACGGTATCCGGACGCGGTCAGGCGGTCACCGACAGCGCCGCGGCCAGTCCGAAAACTACCGCCATCACGATCAGTTCGATCAGCGCGCGCCGCAGTGAGGACGCGGCGGGCATGCGATGGGCCGCCGCCGCGGGCACCCAGTGCCCTCGCCACCATCGGCCCAGTGCGATCAACGCGGTCACCATGACCGCCTTGGCCAGCAGAATCCGCCCGTAGCCGGTGTTCAGCAGCGCGGCGAGGTCGCCGATGTGGACCAGTCCGTTCACGATTCCGGTGCCGGTCACCGCCGCCACCGCCGGCAGCGCCCAGCGCGAATAGCGTGGCAGGATCGCCGCCCATTCACCGCGGCCACGCAGCACCAGCGCCATCGCCAGCAGCAGACCGAACCAGACGGATGCGGCCAGCACGTGCACCGCCGCCAGCACCGATCCCAGCAACTGCTGCGACATATGCCCGGTGATCGGCCGCAATTCCAGGGTCACCGCCGCGAACACGACGACCGGATCCGGGGTCGCGCGGTCGGGTTGGTGATGGGCCAGCGCGGCGTAAACGGTCACCGCGACCGTGCCGATCATTACCCCGATACCGATCTGCCCGGCACTGATGTGCGCCAGATAGTGACCGAAATCACCGGTGCGCAGCCGGGTCGGCCGGACCCCCACCACCTCGGCGGCCTCGATCGACAACAGCATGAATTCGGTTGCGGCCCAAAGACCTCCGAACACCGCCAGCAGGCGCCAGGCGGGTGGTATCCGCGCGTGCAGGCGGGGCAGGACGGCCAGACCCAGCACAGTGGCGCCCAGACCGTCGGCGAGGGCGCGTACGGGCGCCTCGGCCTGAACCGCGTCGGGTGCGGTCAGGGCCCAGGCGACCGCGACCCCGGCCAGCGCGGCCGGGACGACCAGCGTCAGCGAATACCGCGGCGCGATCGCACCGCTGCCGGTCGTCCCGGATCTCATCGTCGGCCGGTGCGGCGGGACCGGCCGCCGAACAGCGCGAACGCCAGACCCCCGCCGAACAGCACGATCGCGGCGACGATGAACACCCACACCAGATTCCCGCCGGAGTCACCGCCGCCGGACGTTCCGGACGCGCCGGCCTTGGGTCCCGGGGTGCCGTGCCCGGCGGTGGTCAGGACGAAGGTGCGAGTTCCGCTGACCGGATGCCCATCGGCGGAGGTGACCCGGTAGGCCATCGTGTAGGTTCCGGCCGGGCCGAGATCGCCGACCGCGACGCTGACCGTGGGCCCCTGCACTACCGGATCACCCTTGGACCACAGATTTCCGTCCGGCCCGACCACGGTCAGCGAGGGAAAGCTGGGCTGCAGATTCTCGTTGAAGGTGAAACTGACCCGGGCGGGCCCGGCGCTGATCTTCGCACCATCGGCGGGATCGGTCGAGACCACCGTCGAATGTGCGCCGGCCGGGCCGGCCACCGCGATCGCGGCGCAACCCAGCAGCGCCGTGGTGACCAGCCCGAACAGAACGCGGCGAATCATCGCCGCCGTCGCAGTACGCTGCCCAGGCCCAATGCCGCGCCCAGGGCGCCCAGTACCAGGCCGATTCCGCCCAGCCAGCGTGCGGTGTTATCGGAGTTCGCGCTGGTCGCGGCCGGGTGCTCGGCGGTGGCGGCCATGGCGCCGTGTTCGCCCCCGGCGCCCGCGGCGGCCAACGTCACCATCGGAGCGGGGTGTTCGGGTTCGGCGCCATCGGCGCCCATCGGCTGATCCCAGTTGACGACATTGCCGTCGCTGTAGGTCTGTGCCGCCGGGAAACTGACCGTGTCCTGCTTGGGCAGCGGTCCCACCGCCAGCACGAACCGCTGGAACTGCTCGGCGCCGATTCCGGGGTTCCCGGGGTCGGCGGTCCAGGTCACCGCGGTGGGCTGATGCTGGTCGTTGGTCTGCACCGCCGCGCTCCAACCGGGCATCGCCTCGGTGCGTGCGGAGGCCAGGGCCGGGGGCAGGGTGACGGTCAATTTGGTGGTGGTCGCGGTGGCCGACTCGGTCGGCACCCGGAAGGTGACGATGGCGGTGCCGCCCTGCGCCGCACCGGGTGCGTCGGCGGTGACGTGGGCGCTCGCGACGCCCGCGGCGGACAGGGCGATGCCGGCGGCG
>JAFMQT010000523.1 GCA_017354515.1 Nocardia sp.
GCCGAAGGCGCGGGCGGCACCGCCGAAGGCGCGGGTGGCGCGTCGGGGGCCGGTAGCCCGGTGCCGGTCTGCTCAGTCACGCCCTCGATCATGCGTCAACCATCCGAGTGTTCTCCCTTCGGTGCCCTGTGACGGGAGTCAACCCGGGGCCGGTCGCGGGTTATTCCTCAGGCGGCGAGTTCTTCTCCTCGAGTTCTAATCTTCGAGTTCTACATCTTTCCGATCGCGTTCAGCAGTGCCCGCAGCGTGCCCAGGTCGGGCCCGTCGGTCTGGTGCGGTTGACGGAATTCCAGTCGGCCGGCATCGATCAGATCCCCGACCAGCACCTTGGTGACGGTGAGCGGCAGTCCGAGATGGGCGGACACCTCGGCGATCGACTGCGGTGTCCGGCACAGCCCGACGATCGCCGCGTATTCGGGTTGGTGGCGAGGTACCTGAACACCATTGTTCGCATCGACCACCAGGGTGATCATGTCCAGTTCCGGCCGGTTGCTGCGGCCGCGTCCCCGCGTGACCGCGTACAGCCGAACCAGCGGACCGGCATCGTCGTCGAACCAGGTGTCCCGGTCGTCGCTCATCGCGAGTCGACGGCCATATGCGCACCTACCCGCTGCACTGTCTGATTCATCTCGTAGGCCACCATGCCCAGATCCGCGTCCTCGGCGGCCAGCAGACTCAGGCAGGCGTTCTCACCGGCCGCGGTGATGAACAGCACCGCCTCATCCAATTCCACCATGGTCTGGCAGACACCACCGGCGTTGAAATGCTGTCCGGCGCTGCGGGCCAGACTGTGCAGCGCCGAGGCCATCGCGCAATACCGCTCGGCATCGGAATGCTCCAATTGCGAGGAACTGCCCATCAGCAGGCCATCGGTGGACAGCAACACCGCGTACCGGACCCCGGGCAGACCGGTGACCAGGTCATCGAGTAGCCATCCGAAATCAGTTCGGCTGGGTGAAGCCATCATCGCCCTCATATCTGTCGAATCTGAATGCCGGTGAGCCGGATTCGGCAGGGGCTCGACGGCCCCGCCGGGTGCCCTTCTCGACGGCGCTGATCACGTTGCGCGCTTGGTCCGCACTGCGGTGCCGGACCGAATTGGTACCGGTGGTCGCGGCGGCGGGACCACCCGCCGTCTTGCGGACCCGACGCGGAAGTGGGGGCCGGGTATCCCCGGAACGTACCGTACCTTCCGGTTTCTCGGCGGCAGGCACGGTGTCCACCGCGACGACGTCGACCGGTGGCATATCCGGCGGGGTGGGATCGGCCGCCTCCATCTCGAGCAGTTCGGCCTCGATCGGTGCCTCATCGACCGGATTCGCCTGGTACGCACCGGCATCGCTGCCCGCAGACCCGGTCCGGGCCGGCGGCTCGGGCTCACCGCGGTCCCAGGCCGAGGTGAACCAGGACGACCGCTCCGGAGACATTTCGACATCGTCGTACTGACTCGCCCCGAGCCTGGTCTCCGCGGCCGGCTGTCCGGCGTCGGTACGAGCGACGTCGTTATGAGCGGCGGCGGCATGAGCGGCGCCGTATCCCCCGGCGACGGACGGAGCGGCGGTGATCGCCGCGAACTCGCCGGTGAAGTCGCTGTCGGCGGGATCGTCCTCGATGTCGTCCGATTCCAATACCGGGACGCCGATCAGCACCACCGCCTGGATTCCGCCGAAGTCCGATTCCCGCAATCGCACCGAAATACCGTGGCGGTCTGCCAATTTGGCGACCACGAACAAGCCGAGGCGGTTGTCGTTGGAGAGCGCGGCCACGCTGAATTCCGGCGGGTCGTCGAGCATCTGATTGCGGCGCTCGAGGTCTTCGTATTTCATCCCCAGACCGCGGTCGACGATCTCGATCGCCACTCCCCGGCCCACCACCGAGGCCGTCACCAGCACCTCGGTGTGCGGCGGCGAGAACGAGGTGGCGTTGTCCATCAGTTCGGCGAGCACGTGAATGAGGTCGGCGACGGCATTACCCATGACGCGGCTGCGCGGTGCCCGCTCGATCCGGATCCGGGTGTAGTCGCGGCTCTCGGCCACCGCACTGCGGATCACCTCGAGCAGGGGGACCGGCTTACGCCAGCGCCGGCCCGGCTGCTTACCACCCAGAATGATCAGATTCTCGGCGTTGCGTCGCGCCCGGGTCGACAGGTGGTCCAGCTGGAACAGCAATTCGAGCTGATCGGCGTTCTCCTCGCGGCGTTCGGCCTGATCCAGCAGCGCCAACTGGCGGTGCACCAATGCCTGACTGCGATGGGCGATATCGAGGAAGACGGTGTTGATACCGGCGCGGGTATTGGCCTCGGCCACCGCCGCGGACACCGCTTCGACCTGGGCTCGGTTGAAGGCGTCGGCCACCTGGCCGAGTTCGTCGGAACCGAAATCGAGCAGCTCCACCGCGGTGCCCGGACTCACCTTCTCACCGGCCTCCAGCCGCCGCATCAGATCGGGCAGCCGCACATCGGCCAATTCCAAGGTGGTGCTGCGCAACTGCTTCATTCGGCGAACGAAGCGGTTGGCCATGACCAGCGCGGCGATCAGGCCCACCAGCGACGCCAGCAAGATACCGGCGCCACCGAACGCCGAACCGATGGCGGTCCGATCGCCGTGTGCGCGGGCCGCGTTCTGCGCATCGCGACTCTGGTCGGCCCACAACCGCATCAGCGAATCATCGATCCGGGCCGCGTCGGCCTGCCACTGCGGCATCGTCATCGGCAGCGGCGCTTTGGCGGCGCCCGCGCGGGTACGGCCGGCGCTGTCGACGTCGGTATTCGGGCCGCGGGCGGCGATCGCGTCGGCCATCGCGTTGACCGAGCCCCACTGCGGGGTGGCCCGGATGGCGCTCAGTTGCTGGGCTCGATTCGCGGTCAGTAAGCCCTGCGAATAATCCATCTCGCCGCGGAACTCGCCCAGATAGTCGTTGTATCGCGTCCACATCGCGGGCGTCAGACCGCCTCCGAGCGTGGACAATTCACCGATCGCCACCGTCTTCGACAAGGCCTCGCCCGCGCGCAGCGGTTCCACGCTGTGTGCCAGGTCCACCGCCACCTCGGAATTCGGCGATACGCGGGCCGCGATCATCGTCGCGCCGGCGATCATGGAACTGAACTGGGTCAGCAGTCCGAACGCCTGATCGGGCGGCAACTGGCCGGAATCGATCCCGCGACGGGCTCCCGGCAACTGGGCGAACAGGTTCGAGAACGCCGCGATCCGCGCACCCGAACCGCCGGGGTTCATCTTTTGCGCGGCATCGCCCTTGCGATTCAACTCCGCCAGCGCCGCGTCCGCGC
>JAFMQT010000524.1 GCA_017354515.1 Nocardia sp.
CACCCTCACCCACGCCTTGGCCGCCTGTGCGTGGCGCAGACGCCATCAAGCCCATGCGCGACGGCTCCGACATCAACGGAATCGATTATGAGACAACGAAATACAACTGCCGTGCTAATGAATTGACCCGAGAAATCAGCGGATGAATATCATCGGAATACTCGGGTTCGAGATAACCAATGCGGGTATCACGAAAAACGAGAGCTACCGGCGGCGATCCGAACTTGACTCCCGATTCGGGGACGGCCTCGACGTCAAAGACGACTCCATCATCCATATTGTCCAGAATATGGCTGCCTTCGATTCCGGTTGCGGTACCCGGCGACATCGAGCCGTCGATCCGTAAGTCATTGGTCGTGCAGTGGCGGACGAGCGGACTAAGCATGCAGAACCGGCCTTCGGAACTTGCTGTCGGGTCCAGAGCTGAAACCAGGTGGACCCAGTGAGTTGATATTGGGTGTTTAACGATACTGGGACGGGTGCCCGGACATGCTGAGTTATGCCGGATCGGGTCAATGCAATTATGCGAGGGCTCATTTATCAGAGGGCGTGCCAGGTCCAGGGGTGGTCGACGCGCCCGCGGAGGCATGCGATGCGATGGGCCGCTTCGGTTTTGGCCGCCGGGTTTCGGGTGGTGAGGCTGACTGCGAAGGCGGTCCAGCGGAGTTCCTGGATGTCGGCAAATAGCCGGAATTCCGGGGCGGTGGTCATATCCATTCCGCCGTAGGCGGAGACGAAGGCTTGGTAGTCGGTGGTGGTGAGGCGGTTGAAGTCACTGTGGTCGACGGCCAGCTGGACCAAATCCCACTCAGGGCGTCCTGTGGACACTTTGTCGAGGTCGAGAAATGTCGGTGGTCCGTCGGGCGGCACGATGAGGTTGCCTTGCCAGGCATCCCCATGGATCACGCACAGGCGGGGCGGAACTGGCAGACGCAGGTAGCGGTTTCGTAGGTCCTGTTCGTGCTGTATGAGCCATTCGCGATCGTCATCGTCGAGAGTTGTTGCAGACGTAATCTTTTCGAGCAGGCCGCCGAACGGATCGTACTCGGGCAGGGTGAAAGTGCTTGGGGCCGTGATGGAGTGCAGGCGTTGAAGGGCCTGACCGAGTTCTGCGGGGGTGGCCGGTCGGTGATCCGGGATAAGCTGCCACCAGGTGACCGGGCGTTCATCGACAATAATCGGCTGGTCGAGTGAGGAGATCGCCTCCACCGTGCTGATGCCGGATTCGTTGAGCCATCGAGAGATTTGCAGTTCCCGAGTAGCGGTGGCAGCGCTGCCCGGCTTGCCGATTCGGGCGATGATGCCATTGCGCAGCTGGTAGACCGCGTGTGCGCCGGTGCGGATGGACATCGCACCGGTCGCGTCGGCCCCAGCTTGCGCGGCCGCCCGCGTCAGGACATCGTCGGTCGACGCCGAGAGCGATGAATTCATGGTTTCACCGGTCGGTTCGCAGTGGAGGCGATGACATTGGTGAGTTCGGCGACCTCGGGGATCCGGCGGTATGGCGCTGCCGCGCCGGCCAGGGTTCCGAGCTCGTCTCGGATCCGTTGTGAATCAAAATCCACGGCTTCGGTGGCCGCGTGCATTCCGAGAGCGGCTGCTTCGCGTGGTTCGCCGATCGTCATGGTCAAAGTGGCGAGCCGGGTGAGTGAGAAGGTTCGCGATCGCGGATAGCCCGGGCTCTGCAACTCGATGGCCTGACGGATTCGAGGGGCGGCGAGATCGATTCGCTTGCGGTGCACGGCAACCGGGATCAGGGCCTTGCCGGTACTGCCGAGATGTTCAGCTTCGTCGTAGTAGCACATCCACGGCCTGTCGCATTCCGGCGCTCGTGTCGCGAAGTGCTCGTCCGCGCGCGAGACTTCGGACAGTGCTTCGTCTGTGCGGCCGAGAGTGGACAGGAATTGGGCGCGCATGGTGCACAGCATGGCACGGGTGGTGGGTGTCAGGCGGTCGGACCGGACCTGCGCCAGCTCGATGAGCGACAAGGCACCGTCGGCGTTTCCGACGTATGCCGTCTTGCGGGCCATGTCTGCCAAGGTCGCCGCCCGGAGTTCCCACGACCCGGCCGCGTCCGCACACCACAGGGCGAAGCGGAACTGCCGCTCGGCCACGGTGTAATCGGCGACGTCGAACGCTGAGTATGCGCTGATACCGCTGAGGTTGCCGATGGCCTCGAGCAGAGCTAACCGAGTCGGCCCGGCAGCGGCGCACTGGAGCAGCGGAGTAAGGGCCCGTAGGTGCCGGGCAGCGGTTTCGGCTGCGGGGCCGCCCCCACGAACATTCTCCAGAGATGCTGCACCGCAGGCGATCTCCCGCACTTTCTCGACGTCGGACCATCCGACCCGCATCGAGGTTCCCGCTACGGGCAGGTAATCGTCCGGAATGGTTTCCGGGTCGAATGGGCTGATCAGATTGACCGCGAGAACATCGCGTTGGGCAGCTACCTGGGCCTTCTGCCTGTTGGCGACGAACCCGAGCTCGACGGCCGTGGCGTCGAGGATCGCGCACAGCGCAGTGCGGTAGTCCTTGCCGGGCCAGCGCACCACACCACGTTCGTAGCGAGCGATCGTGTGGGCGTCGATCTCGCGGCGTAATCCCAGGTTGCGCCACAGATAGGCGTTGACCGCCTCAGCCAGTTCCCGGCGACTCATCGACTGCCCCGGAACCGATTGCGAGGCTGTCGCTTCCCGGCGCTGCTGCAGTCTGAGATTCGGACTCGGCATTCGGCACCCCCTTCGATCGACTGACCCAAGCCAATCATTGCGCAGCCGATCGCGGAACCGCTCGCCGCAATCTGCCCGCGAATCTGCCCTCTGGGAATCCTCGCTCGCGAGCGAGGCTGGATGAATCCAATACCCAACCGGAACGGACCAATTCACTATGTCACAGGCTGTGCCGGACAAGACCTTCGTTCACGCGGACGGGAAGCTGGCTGAGACCATGTGCCGAGTGCATCTGATGGAGCTGACTCCGCAGCGCGCCGAGGAACTCCTCCGCATCCACCAGCACCACCGGCCGGACGAATGCATCGTGCACCTGGAGGTCGCCTACCTGCTCATGGCCGAGGTCGACTGAGCCGCACGGCAATTGGCACCGCTCGAGCTGCCCGCTTCCTCGAATTGCGTCAGTGGATCAGGTGCCACAACGCGGCGATAAGGTCGCGCCCTGAATCCGGTGTAAATCCGGCCTCGTGAGACGAGGCCGGGCGTAGGTTCTGCTTCGAAAACCGCCAAGTCATCGAAGAAGGAGCTACGCCCGTGCCTGCACGAGTATCACC
>JAFMQT010000177.1 GCA_017354515.1 Nocardia sp.
CGGTACTGGCTGAATCTGGCCCATGAGACCTGCCTGAACCAGTTGGATCGGGCGGTCGGCGACGCGCATGTGGTGCTGGGTTCGCTGCTCCGGCGGCCGCTGGCGCAGATTCCGGATCTGCGCGGCCTGCTCACCGGATATCTCGGACTGCCCGAATCCGGTTACGACAAGCCGCTTTTCATGGGGCAGGGACTGCGCGACACCGATGTGATCACCCCCGAGACCCTCCGCTTCGGCGCGACGCTGATCGCGAACCGGCAGCCGGTGACACTGCGGACCTACCCCACCGACCACAGCGGAGCGGTCGCCGCCTCACTCCCCGACTCGCTGCCCTTCGTCACCCATCTGCTGGCCGGGCCGACCCGATGATCCGGCAGTCTGGCGAACCGATTGTGGTTCGTGACAACACCCTTCGCACCGAATCCGCACCTGTCCGGAAAATCCCCCAACCGGGACATTCGCCCGCCGTCGGACCGATATCCTTGCTCGCCGTAGCGATCCTGCGGCCGGACGCGCCGACCTGCGCCTCGCCCGCATGCGCACGACGACCGGGAGCCTGTGATGCGTGACATCGTCGACGACCTGATGCGGGTCTGGCACAGCGGTCGCACCGGAGGTCTGGCCACGCTCGTGCGCACCTTCGGATCCTCACTACTGCCCGTGGGATCGGCGATGCTGGTCGACCCCGACGGTGCGATCCACGGCGCGGTCTCCGACAGCTGCTATCAGGCGGCGGTGTACGAGGCGACCGTGCAGGCCGCGCGTACCGGACGCCGGGAACTGCGGCGGTTCGACCCGTCGGCCGGATTCGGGGTACGACACGACAACGGCACCATCGATGTGTTCATGGAACCGTTCTCCCGCGAGCACTTCCCGGAATTCCCGGCGATCGCGGCCGATCTCGTACGCCACCGGCCGGTCACCGTATTCACGGTCGTCTGGCATACCGATCCGTCGGTGATCGGCCAGCATCTGATCACCGATCGCAAGCACAACACCGAACTGGTCTCACTGCCGGAATCGGATGTGTTCGTCTATTCGCACACCGTGCCGCCGCGGCTGATCATCTTCGGCGCCAACCCGTTCGCGGCCGCGCTGACCGTGCAGGGTCAGTTGCTCGGCTATCGGGTGACCGTGTGCGATCCGCGCGAGACCTTCGCGGTGCCGGCCTCGTTTCCGGGCGCGGAGGTGCTGGTCGACTGGCCGCACCGCTATCTCAACAGCCAGGCCGCGGGGATGGACGCCAGCACCGCGGTGGTCGCCGTGACCCGCGACCCCGATTTCGAACTTCCGCTGCTCACCGTGGCGCTGCGGATGCCGCAGATCGGATATCTCGGCGCCCTCGGATCGGACGCGGATCATCGGCAGCGCATACAAACCCTGCAGGCCAGCGGATTCGACAACGCGACCCTCGCGCGCCTGCATTCACCCGCCGGATTCGATATCGGCGCCCGCACCCCGATGGAGCATGCCGTGGCGATCGTGGCCGAAATCCTCGCGTCCCGGACCGCCGCCGCGGCCCGCACCCGGCCCACCGCGGCGGCGTCGTGAAACCGGTTGTCCCGAACCGGTTTTCCTCATAGCCAGCGACCCCCACGCATAACCTCGCGCGGCCGCAGGTCCTCGTCCAGAATCACGACGTCGGCCCGCAGGCCCGGACGCAGATCACCGATCCCGTCCGCGCCGATCACCCGCGCCGGGGTGGTCGCCGCCGCCCGCACCGCCTCGACCAGTCCGATCCCGCATTCGAGCACCGCCCAGCGCAGGCACGCCGCCAGCGTCGAGGTGCCCCCGGCGATCGCGCCGCTGGGGACCCGCGCCACCCCGGCCTCGACCCGCACCGTCTGGGGGCCGAGCCGGTACTGCCCATCGGGCAGGCCGGCGGCCTGCATGGCATCGGTAATCAGTGCGACCCGATCCGGCGCGGTCGCGAATACCAGTGCGCCGAAACCCGATTCGACGTGGACACCATCGCCGATCAGTTCGACCACCACCTCGCCGGCCGCCGCACGCACCAGCGCCGCCGCGACCGCCCCCGGATCGCGATGATGCAGCGGAGCCATGCCGTTGGCGAGATGGGTGACCAGCGCAGCGTGCCCGTCCGGAACCAACGCGGCACGGAACCGGTCGTACCCGGCATCGCTGTGGCCCAGGGCGACCACCACCCCGGCCCCGGCGAGACGATCGGCGACGACCTCGGACCCCGGCAGCTCCGGGGCCAGCGTCAGCACTCGCAACCAGCCGCCGCCGGCTTCGAGCAGGCGTTCGGCCACCACCGGATCCGGATCGATCAGGTGGCGGGGATCCTGGGCACCGCAGCGCACCTGCGACAGGAACGGACCCTCGACGTGGATCCCGGCGATCTCACCGCCGGCCGCCACACCGGCCAGGGCCGCCGTCTGAGCGACCATGGTGTCCACATCGGCGGTCACGATGCTCGCCAGGACGGTCGTGGAGCCCTGGCGATGGTGGTATCGGGCGGCGGCGCGCGCCTGCTCGGGATCGGTGGTGTCGAATCGGTGCCCGTGGCCGCCATGGTTGTGGATATCGACCAGGCCGGGGATCACCGTGCCCCGAAAGGGCAGTGAGCCGGCACCCGAATACTGCTCCACCGTCCGGATGTCCCGGATGCGATCACCGGATATCTCGATCACCGCATCGTCGAGCACGCGCTCGGAGGTGACCACGCGACCTCGAATCTCATACCGGTCCACGACCCAAATACTGACATTCGAGCACATCTGCGATTACATTCGGCCTTTACGGCCCTGCCCGCGAAGGCAGGCCTAATCGTTTCCGAGTCGTTTCCGAGACCGCAGCGCGCTGTGAGAAAGGTTCATATGTGAGGGTTCCACCACGCGGTGCGTGCACCATCCTCGCATTACTGACCGCTGTGCTGATGACGGTTACGGCCTGCGGATTTCGCGGCCGCGGCGGCGACACCACCGATCCGAACGCGCTCACGCTGCTGGTACCCGCCTACAGCGACGGCACCCGAGCCCGCTGGCAGGAGATCATTCGGGGTTTCCGGGCGCTGAATCCGTCGATCCGTATCGATCTGCGGGTCGAATCCTGGGATGCGATCAACGAGGTGGTTCGCACCGATCTGCAGTCCCCGTCCACCACCCCCGACATCCTCAATATCGACGCATACGCCGGTTTCGCCGCCGACGATATGCTGTTTCCGGCCCGCGATATCGTCGGCCCGGGCGTCCTGTCCGATATCGATCCGGGCTTCGCCGGTAATGCCTCGATCGGCGGAACACAGTGGGCGCTACCGCTTTTCGCCTCCACCCGCACCCTGTTCTGCAATTCCGATCTGTTCGCGCGCGCGGGCGTCGCCGCGCCACCGCGGACCTGGGCCGAACTCACCGACGCCGCCCGCCGCATCCAGAATCTGGGCGGCGGTATCTCCGGATACGGCCTGCCTTTGGGCAGCGAGGAGGCCCAAGGCGAGACCTCGGTGTGGACTTTCGGCGCCGGGGGCAGCTGGTCCGACGGACATCGCTTGACTGTGCACACGCCCGCCAATCTGGATGGGGTGCGCGCGATGCGGGCCCTCGCCGACGCCGGTGTGACACAGCCGAATCCGGGAGCCACCGACCGCAAGGATGTGATCAACGCCTTCGTCGCGGGCCGAATCGGCATGATCGAGGGGTTGCCGCCGGTGCTGTCGACCATCGCGCAGCGCAATCCCGGATTACCCCTGCGCACCGCGCCCGCACCGACGAAATCCGGAAATCCGGTCACCCTCGGCGTCGCAGACAATCTGGTGGCCTTCCGCAAAGGCGGGAATAAGCAGAACGCGATCCGGCAGTTCCTGAACTACTTCTATTCTCCGCCGGTGTATTCGAATTTCGTTCGCGCGGAGCATTTCATCCCGATCACGGCCTCGGGGAGGCGCGCGCTGGCCGGCGATCCGGTGACCGACACCTTCGCCCCCACCCTGCCGACCGCACACTTCTATCCCTCCGGCGACCCGCACTGGGCCGCGCTGCAGGGCGCGATCCGCCAGCAGATCGGCACCATCGCCCAGGGCGCCGATCCCGCGCGCATCCTCGACCGGATCGCCCAGGAGGCACGGTGAGTCACAATCGCGCAGCCACACGCCGGGCCGACCGGGTGCGGGTGTCCCGCAAAACACAGGAGGCACGGTGAATTACCATCGCGCAGCCACTCACCGGGCCGACCGGGTGCGGCACGCAGGTCTGGCCTCAGGCGTGCGCGCGCTGCCGTGGATCGGGCCGGTACTGATCCTGATCGTGGCGGTGGTGGCCTTTCCCGCCGGATTCATGATCTGGACCAGTACCCGGAAGATGAGCGCCTACGGCCTCGACCACGGCGCCGCCGGTCTGGCCAACTTCCGCCACCTGTTCGCGATCGAGGAATTCGGCGGCGTCCTGGCGCGCACCGTGATCTGGGTGGTCGCGGTGGTGGCGCTGACGCTCGTGCTGTCGACCGCGCTGGCACAGTTCCTGGCCAAGGACTTTCCGGGCCGCACCCTGGTCCGGATGGCGATTCTGGTGCCGTGGGCGGCGTCGGTGATGATGACCACAACCGTCTTCGCCTATCTGCTGGATCCGAATGTCGGCCTGGTCAACCGCTTTCTGGTCGATATCGGTGTGCTGGACCGCGGCTTCGGATTCACCGACCGGCCGGTGCCGGCATTCCTGGTGGCGATGGGGGTGGCGGTCTTCGTATCGATCCCGTTCACCACCTACACGATTCTGGCTGGGCTGCAGGCGATTCCGGCGGAAACGGCGGAGGCGGGGCGGATCGACGGTGCGTCACCGTGGCAGCGGTACCGCCATCTGACGCTACCGCAATTACGTCCGGCGATCGCCGTCGCGACCGTCATCAACATCATCAACGTGTTCAACTCGCTGCCGATTCTGCAGGTGCTCACCGGAAGTATCGCGGGCTTCGCGGCCGACACCACGACCACGCTGACCTACAAGCTGATCCGGCAAAACCAGCGACTCGATACCGCCGCGGCGATGGGTGTGCTGAATTTCATCCTGATCGCGATCGTCATCGGCATCTACCTGACCCTGATCCGCCCGGACCGGGAGCCGGACTCGTGACCCGCGCGCCCGCGCGCCGGCGGCGCTGGGATCTGAGTATCGCCGGAGCGGTGATCGCGGTGCTGTTCCTGCTCCCGTATCTGGCGATGGTGCTGGGATCGCTGAAACCGCGCTCGGAGATCCTCCGCATTCCACCGGACTATCTCCCGCGCAGCTGGCGGCCCGGCAACTACATCGATATGTGGCACACCCCGGAAACACCGCTGCCGTTCAATATGGTCAGCACCCTGGCCATTGCCGTGCTGGCCACCGTGGTGGTGCTGGGTGTGGCGGTACCGGCCGCCTATTACACGGCACGCCAGCGCTTTCCGGGGCGCGCGCTGTTCCTGCTGCTGGTGCTGATCACCCAGATGCTGCAACCGGCCGTCTTGGTGACCGGGCTGGTCCGCGAATTCCTCGCCCTCAACGCCGAGGACACCTGGTTCGCGATGATCCTGGTGAACGCCGCCTTCAATCTGTCGTTCGCGGTATGGATTCTGCACGGTTTCTTCGCCGCGATTCCGAAGGAAATCGAGGAGGCCGCAGCCCTCGACGGCCTGAACCGGCTGATGATTCTGCTCCGCGTCGACCTGCCGTTGATCTGGCCGGGTCTGGTCACCGCGACGATTTTCACGTTCGTGTCGTCATGGAACGAATACGCCGCCGGCCTGGTCATTCTGACCACTCCGGAGAATCAGCCGCTGTCGGTGGCGCTGACGAAATTCGTCGGCCAATACGACACCGCCTGGCAGTATGTATTCGCGATCTCCACCGTCGGGATCGTTCCCGTCGTCATCCTGTTCGCTGTCATCGAAAAGCGCCTGGTAGCCGGGCTGACCGCAGGGAGTGTGAAATGACCGGCACCGCAGACAGAACGCAGCGCCGCACCCGGCTGCTGGCACTGCTCACCGAATCGGGACGGCTCACCGTGGCCGAGGCCGCCCAGCGACTGGAGGTGGCGCCGGTGACGATCCGGCGCGATTTCGCCGCGCTCGCCGACGAGGGCCTCGCGATCCGCGCCCCCGGCTGTGTCATCGCCGCGGGGTTGTCGCGCACCAGCGAACCGCCGGTCGATCCCGCGATCGCGCGGATCGCCGAATATGCCGCGGCCCTGGTCGAACCCGCGGATGTGGTGGCGCTGACCGGCGGGCTCAGCACAGCGGCAATCGCCCAGGCCCTGGCCGCTCGCACGGAACTGCCGGCCGATCCGGACCGGCAACTGGTCATCGTGACCAACGCCCTCGATATCGCCGGTGCGATGGTTCCGCATCCGCATATGCGCACCATCTGCCTCGGCGGGGTGGCGCGGCCGGAGTCCTTCGAATTGCGTGGACCGCTCGCCGAACTAACCTTATCCCAATTGCGTTTGGACACAGTATTTCTCGGTGTCGAGCGGATTTCCGCGCCGGGCGGCGCGCAGTGCCGGCATATCGACGAGGCCGGGGTCTACGCCGAAATGGTGCACCGCGCACGGCAAGTCGTCGCGGTGGCGACCGCCGACCGGATCGATACCACGGTAATGGCCCGGATCTGCCCGATCGAACAGGTGCACCGCCTGATCACCGACCGCGCGGCCGATCCGGACGCGCTCGCTCGGATCCGCGCGGCAGGCGTCCGGGTCGACCAGGTGTGAGGCCCGAATCCTGGTCACCGCCAATAGTTGTCGATCAGAGACCTTGACCGTGAATGATGTGCGACGTGGAATCGCTGCCGCCCAAACTCGACGTGCTCGACGCGTGCCGGGGCCTGCCTACGGGCGGTCATCCGGTGCTGAAATGCGCCTGCCGGCTCGGCGAACTACACGAGCAGAGACTGTCCGCCGACCCGGGCTACACCCGCACCATCGATCACGATCGGGCACAACTGGTTTCGGAGATCGATCGCTGGGTCGCGGCCGTGCTACCACCGGCCTACGGCACCGCACGCCTGCACACCGAAACCGTCGGCACGGTGATCGACCGGCTCGCCCAGTTCTCGGCGCTGGCCTATCTCGCGCTGACCAGTTCGGCCGACCGGATGGCCCAGGACGCGTGGCGACGGCTGGCGGAATTGGCGGTGGCCTATGACGATCTGGTGGCCGATGTGGAAGCAGGAGTGTGCCGCCTGCCCGAGGTCGGCGGCGAATAAGAATAGGGCCGCCCCGGCCGGGCCCTCGGCGGTCCCGGCGAGGGGACCGGACCGCCGAAGGTCCGGCACAACGAATCAGGGCAGTTGATCCGTTTCGGGTGCGGCCTCAGAACATGATCGTGCTCCGGCAGTCTCGAGATACCCCTCGATATTGCTGTGAGGTTCCTGTCAGGCCGCAACGGGTCCATTCACCTGCGGCGACACCTGCACCGCGGCGACAGTCAAACCGGCAGGCACATTCGGCGAATCGACATTGGCATGTTTGCGAAAGCGTTCATATCCTGGACTTATGGCCAAGACATACGTCGGGGCGCGGCTGCGCCAGCTGCGTAACGAACGCGGGCTGAGCCAGATCTCGCTCGCCAAGAAACTCGAGATCTCGGCGAGCTATCTCAATCAGATCGAACACGATGTGCGGCCCCTGACCGCCGCGGTACTGCTGCGCATCAGCGAGGTATTCGGCGTGGACACCGGATTCTTCGCCTCCCAGGACGACACCCGGCTGATCGCCGAACTGCAAGAGGTCGTACTCGACACCGAACTCGGGATCGAGGCCGACGCCCAGGAGATCGCCGACATGGTCACCACCCACCCGAGCCTGGCGCGCGCGATGGTGAATATGCATCGCCGCTACCGCAACACCACCGCGCAGCTGGCCGCCGCCACCGAGGACCGGTTCGCCGACGGCAGCGGCTCGGGGGCGATCTCGCGCCCGCACGAGGAGGTCCGCGACTTCTTCTATCAGCGGCAGAACTATATTCATGAATTGGATACCGCCGCAGAGGAATTGGCCACCCGGATGCGGCTGCACGGCGGTGATCTGCGCCGCGAGCTCACCCGCCGGCTGACCACCGGATACGGCGTGCAGATCGCCGAACGCATCGACCTCGGTGAGGGTGTACTGCACCGCTACGACCCCGAGGCCCGCCGACTCGAGATCGCACCGCATCTGTCCGGCGGCCAGCGAGTGTTCAAACTCGCCAGCGAACTGGCCTATCTGGAGTGCGGTGAGCTCATCGACAAACTCGTCGGCGAAGGCAATTTCGCCTCCGAGGACACCCGCGTGCTGGCCAAACTCGGGTTGGCCAACTATTTCGCCGCCGCCACCGTGCTGCCCTATTCGCATTTCCACGAGGTGGCCGAGGATTTCCGCTACGACGTCGAACGACTGTCGGCCTTCTTCTCCCAGAGCTACGAGACCATCTGCCATCGTCTGTCGACAATGCAG
>JAFMQT010000178.1 GCA_017354515.1 Nocardia sp.
ACCACCAGCACATGCGCCCCGGCGGCGGCCACCCGCCGGAACCCCTCGGGGAAGCGCAGGTCGAAGCAGGTCTGCAGGCCCAGCACGACGCCGTCGACGGTGAAGGTGGCCGGATCGGCGATCGGGCCGGGCACGACCACCTCCGATTCCCGGAATCCGAACGCGTCGTAGAGATGTACCTTGCGGTAGATCGTCGCGATCTCACCGTCGGGGCCCGCCGCGACCAGTGTGTTGTAGATCCGGACGGAATCGTCCGCGGCGGGTGATTCGACCACCCCGGCCACCACGTGCGCGCCCGATTCGGTTGCCAGCGCGCGTAATCCGCTCACCCATGGACCGTCCAGCGGTTCGGCGGCATCGACCGCGCGCTGATCGAGACGCTTCACCGCGAACATCGAATATTCGGGTGCGACAACAACTTTCGCCCCGGAGTCGACGGCTCGTAGACATTGCGCGCGCAAGGCGGCGAGATTGGCGTCCTTATCGGTGTACGGGTCGAACTGCACGACCGCGATATCGGTGCCGGCGCCCTCGGGGATCGGGATGTCCGAGGTCGCCGCGGTGTTCGTTTGGTCACTCGCGGCGGCGTCCGCCGCGGCTCGTGGGCCGGGCGCACCGAGCGCAGATGCCGTGGCCCGCAAAGGTTCGGCCGATTCGGGAGCCCCGTCGGCAGGCGGCTGCTGCGGTTGCATGGTCTCCACCGTATTGGCCCGATGGTCTCGGCGGCTACCGGGAGGCATTAAACTGCTGGTCAATATGAATACCTCATCGGTCGACAACGCTCCCAGCGGCGGGAGCGGGCCCGAAGGCGCGGACGAGCGCAACCACGAAGAGCCCGCTGACGCCGCCAGCGGGCAGCGCGGGGACGCGGCCGAGCCGACGTTCGCCGACCTCGGTATCGATGACCGGCTGCTGGCGGCGATCGCCGATGTCGGTTACGAGTCCCCGTCGCCGATTCAGGCCGCCACCATTCCGCCGCTGCTGTCGGGGGCCGACGTGGTCGGCTTGGCGCAGACCGGAACGGGTAAGACCGCCGCGTTCGCGATCCCGATCCTGATGGGGCTCGAGCAGCGCAACAAACCCCCGCAGGCGCTGGTCCTGGCTCCGACCCGCGAATTGGCGATCCAGGTGGCCGAGGCGTTCGGACGCTATTCGGCGCATCTGCCGGGCGTGCACGTGCTGCCGATCTACGGTGGTCAGAACTACGCGGTGCAGCTGTCCGGGCTGCGGCGCGGCGCCCAAGTCGTGGTCGGCACTCCGGGCCGGGTCATCGACCACCTCGAACGCGGCACCCTGGATCTGACCCAGCTGCGGTATCTGGTCCTGGACGAGGCCGACGAGATGCTCAAGATGGGCTTCCAGGACGACGTCGAGCGCATCCTGCGCGACACCCCTGCCGATAAGCAGGTGGCGCTGTTCTCGGCGACCATGCCGCCGGTGATCCGCAAGATCTCCAAGCAGTACCTCACCGATCCGGTCGAGATCACCGTCAAATCCAAGACCTCGACCAACACCAACATCACCCAGCGCTGGGTGCATGTGTCCCATCAGCGCAAACTCGACGCCCTGACCCGGATCCTCGAGGTCGAGCCGTTCGCGGCGATGATCATCTTCGTGCGCACCAAACAGGCCACCGAGGAACTGGCCGAGAAGTTGCGCTCGCGGGGGTACTCGGCGGCCGCCATCAACGGCGATATCGCCCAGAATCAGCGCGAACGCACCATCGGCCAGCTCAAATCCGGGGCGCTGGACATTCTGGTCGCCACCGATGTGGCCGCGCGCGGGCTGGATGTGGAGCGCATCTCGCACGTCGTCAACTACGACATCCCGCACGACACCGAGTCCTATGTGCACCGCATCGGCCGCACCGGGCGGGCCGGCCGCACCGGTGAGGCGTTGCTGTTCGTGGCACCGCGCGAGCGTCGGCTGCTGGATGCGATCGAGCGCGCCACCCGCCAGCCGCTGACCGAGATGCGGTTGCCGAGTGTGGACGATGTGAACGCCCAGCGGGTGGTCAAATTCCACGACGCGATCACCGAGAATCTGGCCTCGCCGAATCTCGCGCTCTTTCGCAAACTCATCGAGGACTACGAGGCCGAGCACAATATCCCGCTCGCCGATATCGCCGCCGCGCTGGCCGTCGGCGGGCACGACGGGGACAACTTCTTCATGGAGCCCGAACCCGAGCCGGTCCGCCCGCCGCGCCGCGAACGTGGCGAGCGCGAGCGCCGGCCCGATCGCGACCACCCCGGCCCCGATCGCGACCACAACGGTGGTCCGCGGCGCCATCGCGGCACCGGAGCGGAGATGGCGACCTACCGCATCGCGGTCGGTAAACGACATCGGGTGGTGCCGGGGGCGATCGTGGGCGCGATCGCCAACGAGGGTGGTCTGCGCCGCAGCGATTTCGGGCATATCAGCATCCGGCCCGACCACAGCCTGGTGGAATTGCCTGCCGAGCTGCCCTCGGAGACCTTGGACGCGTTGCGGCGCACCAGGATCAGCGGTGTGCTGATCCAGCTGCAACGCGATCCCGGCCCGCCCGGACATCGGCCGATCGGCCGCGGCGGGCGGCGCGAGGGCGGTGGCCCGCGCAAGTTCGACCGCCGCAAACCGCGCAGCTGACGGGGGCTTCGTCAGGCAGAACGCCGTACCGCGCGGGCCCGGCGTCACTGTGGCATCGCAAATGCCGAGGACCAGTGACTGGCGAGTAGCTTCGGGGCGTATGTTCTATTCGAACGTTTCGCATACGGCGGGAGATGTCGATGAAACTTGCCCTGACACCCGATGAGGTGGCCTTCCGGGACGACTTGCGCACCTTCTTCAGGACGGAATTTCCGGCCGAGATCCGCGACAAGGTGAAAAGCGGCGGCGGACTCACTCGCGAGGAGATCGTCACCTCGCACAAGACCCTGCACGGTCGGGGTCTGGCGGTGCCCAAGTGGCCGGTCGAATGGGGTGGTCAGGACTGGACACCGATGCAGCGGCATCTCTACGAAGACGAGATGCAGCTGGCCGGCGTCCCCGAACCGCTGACCTTCAACTCCACCATGATCGGCCCGGTCATCGCGCAGTTCGGCTCCGAGGAAATGAAACAGCGCTTCCTGCCGCCGACCGCGAGCCTGGATATCTGGTGGTGTCAGGGCTTCTCCGAACCCGACGCGGGATCGGATCTGGCCTCGCTGCGCACCACCGCGGTCCGCGACGGCGACTCCTACATCGTCAACGGGCAGAAGATCTGGACGACGCTGGCTCAGCACGCGGACTGGATCTTCTGCCTGGTGCGCACCGATCCGAACGCACCCAAGAAGCAGGCCGGCATCTCGATGCTGCTGTTCGATGTCAAGTCCCCCGGTGTGACCGTGCGCCCGATCAAACTGATCGACGGCGGGCACGAGGTCAACGAGGTCTTCTTCGAGGATGTCCGGGTGCCGGCCGATCAGCTGGTCGGCGAGGAGAACAAGGGCTGGACCTACGCCAAATTCCTGCTCGGTAACGAGCGCACCGGAATCGCCGGCGTGGGCCGCACCAAGGTGCAGATCGCCCGTGCGAAAGAGTTCGCGGCGCAGGTGAAATCGGGTTCGGGAACGCTGCTGGAGGATCCGGTGTTCGCGTCCCGGGTCGCCGAACTCGAGAACGAACTGCTCGCGCTGGAGCTGACGCTGCTGCGGGTGGTGGCCAATTCCGCTGAGGGCAAACCGAATCCGGTGTCCTCGGTGCTGAAATTGCGCGGTACCGAATTGCAGCAGGCCGCCACCGAGTTGCTGCTGGATGTGGCCGGCCCGGACGCGATCCCGGTGGACCTGGCGGACGCGTCGGTGCCGCAATGGGCGCAGCGCACCGGCCCGACCTACCTGAACTACCGCAAGACCAGCATCTACGGAGGTTCGAACGAGGTGCAGCGCACCATCATCGCCTCCACCATCCTCGGGCTGTGATCTTCCTACCCTGGTCGGCTCCGCACGCTCAGCCGGCCCGCCATTCCCCTGAGAGGCCGTGATATGGATTTCGAACTCACCGATGAACAGGTCATGCTGCGCGATACCGTGCGCGAGGTGCTCGCTCGCACCTACGACTCGGAGAACCGGCTGAAGATCATCGACACCGAACTCGGCTGGAGCCGCGAGGTGTGGGCGCAACTGGCCGAATTGGGTGTGCTGGGACTGAGTTTCAGCGAACAGGACGGTGGCGTCGGTGCCGGACCGGTCGAGCTGATGGTCGTGATGGAGGAGATCGGCCACGTGCTCGCACCGGAACCGCTGCTGGACGCGGTGCTGGTGCCGGGCGGCCTGATCGCGGCCCGCGGCAGCGACCAGCAGCGGCAGCGGATTCTGCCCGAGGTGGTCGGCGGATCGCGGCTGCTGGCCTTCGCCCACGAGGAGGACCGATCGCGCTGGCCGGACCTCCCGGTGGCGACGTCCGCCGCGGCCGACGGCGACCGGCATCGGCTCACCGGTGTCAAAAGCCGGGTGCCGCACGGTGATTGCGCCGACGAGCTGGTCGTCAGTGCGGTCGCGCCGGATGGCGTGATCCAGCTGTATCTGGTGGCCGCCGATGCCGAGGGCATCACCCGGACCCCGTACCGCACCGTCGACGGCGGACGCGGTGCCCGGATCGAATTCGCCTCGGCCCCGGCCGAATTGCTGGGTCCGGCCGGTGACGCCGGCCAGGCGATCACCGACGCCCTGGCCGCCGCACAGGTCAGCCTATGTGCGGAATCGATCGGTGCGATGGCCGAGGCGCTCCGGTTGACCACCGAATACCTCCGGACCCGTAAGCAATTCGGGGTCACGCTATCGAAGTTCCAGACCCTGACCCAGCGGGCGGCCGATATGTACGTGTCGCTGGAGCTGGCTCGCAGTATGAGTTACTACGCCACCGCCTCACTCGAGGAGGGGGCGATCGATGCCACCGTGGTGTCGCGGGCACGGCTGCAGGTGGGGCGCGGCGCGCGGCATATCGCCCAGGAGGCGATCCAGATGCACGGTGGAATCGGTATCACCACCGAATATCCGGTGAGCCACTATGCGGCCCGGCTGACGGCGGTCGGGCAGACTCTCGGCGGCCCCCGCGAACATCTGGGTGTGCTCAGTGGGCGGGTCTCGGAGTACGGCCTGGTCGAATTCTGATCCGGTAAACCCGGCGGCGGTCGCGCGAATTCCGCGCGGCCGCCGCTTTTTCCGTTCGGATCAGTTGTTGTGGTCCTGATCGGGGATCGTCGGATAGCCCGTGCTTGTGGTCGTGGTGTGACTGTACGGCGGCGGCGTTGTAGTAGTAGTAGTGGTGGTCTCTTCCGATTCCGTTGTGGTGGTGGGGGAATCGGAGGTCGAGGTGTCGGTGTAGCCGATATCGGTCGTCGGTGTGAGCAACGGCAAGCTCGGAATGGAGTATGGTCCTGGCGCCGCCGGACTCAGGGCCGCGGTCCAACTGGGGGAGGGGGGAATGCTGACCACCCCCGAGATCGTGGTCCGGGTGCCGGTCAGGGTGGAGGCCGCGACATGCAGATCCGCGTTCAACGGCGGCGGGGCGACGAAGGTGTCCTTGTGACCGACCCCGCAGGATCCGATCAGGACCAGACCCAGTGACACCACACCGGCCGCGATCGCCGGGCCCGCGATCTTCATATTGAGACGCCCGGAGATACCCGCCTCGGCGCGACCCCCCGTGTCGGCCTTGTCATCCATGGATGTGGTGCTCCCTCAAACTGTTTCCGAGTGACCTGACAGTATCGGAGTCCCCGGGGTCGAGCCACGTCGGCCGGTCGAGGGCAAGATACCGGAGAGTAACGTGTAAAAGCTGTATCCATGATAACAAATGGATTACAGTAGGCGTGTCGTGGGCACGTGTCGCGTGGCAATTCGGCAACGGCTCACGTAGCGTGTGGGCCAAGTTACATATGCGACGCGTGTTAATGATTCCCCGCGTCATCGAGGAGTAGTGATGGCAGCCTATTCGACGTCCCCCACGCGCGTTGTCGCGCAGGGAGATTCGGAGATCGACGGCGAACGCACAACCTGGGAGACCGTCTCCCGCATCGTGGCCTGGGTGCTATTCGTCGGCGGACTGGTCGGCGCGGTACTCGGTATCGCCAGTCTGCGTGTCGAAATCACCGTGGCCGGACTGATTCTGGCCTGCACGGCAGGTCTGGTCCTGCTCAAACTGCGCGCCGACAGTCAAGAATCGGTGTGATCGGCACGCTGCCTACCGAAATTCGGTGGGCAGTGTCGTTCCGCGGCTCTACCGTGAAACGGTATGACAGTCGCATCGACCACGGACCCCGCCGAGTTCCGCCGTCGGGCGGGGGAACTGCTCGCGCGAGATCCTCTGCGTCACACGGTGATCGCCACGGCGGTGGCGAACAGTGAGATCGGCCCGGTGGACCGTCCGCCGCTGTTCATCTCGGCGCACGCCGATGAGCGGGCGCTCGGTATCGCCATACACACGCCCGGCAAGGGGCTGTACATCAGCCGGTTTCCCGAATCCGCGATCACGGATCTCGCGGCCCTCCTGCATGCGCGCCGGGCCGAGCTGGACATCGTCGAGGGGCCACCCGAGTGCGCCGGGGCATTCGCACAGCAATGGTCCGCGCTGTGCGGCAGGGACTTTCGGCAAGTCGACGCCGTCCGGTTGTATCGGCTCGGTGATCTGCGACCGCCCCGGGTCGCCGGCCGGGCCCGCCGAGCGGGTGCGGCCGATCTCGAGCTGTGTTCCGGGTGGTTCGAACGATTCGCCCGCGAACTCGACCTGACGGTCTATCCGGATTCGGCCGCCAAGAGTATTTCCCAAGGGCAGTTGTGGCTGTGGGAGGATCGGTCGGGGCCGGTGGCCATGGCCGCACACAAACTGCCCGCACTGGGCTGGAGCAGGCTCGGGCCGGTCTACACGCCGCCGGAATTTCGCAAACATGGTTATGGTGCGGCGGTTACCGCACACGTGTCGACGGTGCTGCGCGAGAACGGCACCGAGGCCTGCCTGTTCGCCGACGTCGCCAATCCGACCTCCAACAAGATCTACCGGGAGATCGGCTTCCGCCCGGTCTCGGACTTCGTGCTCTACGGGGCCGCCGCGGCGGGGTGAATCGGCTCAGGCGGACTCGGGGACGACCCATTCGAAGGCGCGCGCCTCGGAGCGGGCGCCCTGCAGGGTGCGAGAGCGGTTGGGTTCGCCGAGATCGCCGAGCAGGCGTTCGGTCATCTCGACCAGCGCTGCCAGGGCGGCGGGTGTGAACCAGTCGGGTCGGGTGGCGAACAGGATATCTTCGGTGGCGGTATTGCCGCTGGCGCCGGGGGCGAACGGGCAGCCGCCCAGACCGCCGAGCGATCCGTCGACCGCGTCGGCGCCCGCCGCCAGCGCGGCCAGTGAGTTCGCGACACCCATGCCCCAGGTGTCGTGCCCGTGGAACAGGATGCGGCGCTCGGGATTTCGTGCCCGGACCGCGGCGATCAGATCGCGAACCTGGCCCGGGTAGGCCTGGCCCAGGGTATCGGCGATCACGATGTCGACGGCACCCCGGGTGCGTGGGTCACCGGCGATGCCCAGCACCCGTTCCGGATCCACCGGGCCATCGAACGGGCAGGTGAACGAGGTCGCGAGACAGAGCTGAATGCGACCGCCGACCTCCTGTGCCAGACGCACGGCCTCGGGCATGGCGGCGACACTGTCCTCCGCGGTGCGCCCGATATTGGCCTTGTTATGGGCATCGGACACCGACAGGCAGTACTGGAAGTTACGCACGCCGGCCTCGGCCGCGCGGGTGACCTGCCGGGGTGTTGCCACCCAGACCCAACAGCGTTGCAGCTCTTCGGGACTCAGCGCCCGGACCAGTTCCAGGCTGTTGGCCATCGGCGGCACCAGATCCGGCCGCGCCATGGAACCGATCTCGAGTTCCGGAACTCCGAGGGCCAGCAGCGTGCGCGCGATCTCCACCTTGTGGTCGATATCGAGCACCTTGCCGGTCAGTTGCAGACCGTCGCGCAGCGTCACATCCCGCAAGATGGTCGCGGTCGCCGCTGTCGCGATCCCCGGTGCCCCGGTCTCGGTCTCCGGGGTCGTCTCAACCTCCGGGCCCACAGCCTCGCTCACCCTGCCTCCCGAACATCGGCCCGGTGTCGTATCCGCCGGGTACCCCGACAGTACCGCGCGCGTAGTCCGCGTCGAACCGATGCTGTCAGCCGAGGTGTTCGCGCAGGTAGGTGAGGTCTTCGGCGACACCCTCGGCGGGTGTCTCCAGCACCACCGGCGCATCGGCGGTGCGGCAGACCTCGGCCAGCAACTGTGGGTCGATGGTTCCGTCGGCGAAATTGGCGTGCCGGTCGGCCCCGGAGTTGAAATCGTCGCGTGAGGAGTTCAGATGCACCAGGTCGATGCGGCCGGTGATCGCGCGAATCCGGTCGACGACGCCGATCAGCT
>JAFMQT010000179.1 GCA_017354515.1 Nocardia sp.
CGGCCGCGCTGGCCTTGGCCGCGGTCGCCGACCGCCGCGCCCGCCTGGTACCGGGCCCCGAACTCGGTGATCACCCCGACGCGGAGCCGGCGGCCTTCGCCGAGGCGGTACGCGCGGAGGTGGATCGGCGCAAACGCCTGGCCGGAATCCGCGACTTCGACGATCAGCTGGTACTGCTGCACGAGGTGCTGGCCGATCCGGTGCACGGCGAGGCGGCCTGCCGGCGCATCCGGGAACGCTTCCGCATCACCCTGGTCGACGAATTCCAGGATACCGACCCGCTGCAGTGGGATATTCTGCGCCGGGCCTTCCACACCCACACGACGCTGGTGCTGGTCGGTGACCCGAAGCAGGCCATCTACGCGTTCCGTGGCGCGGAGGTGTTCAGTTATCTGGAGGCGGTCGCGCACGCCGGGGACCGCCGCGAGCTCGACACCAACCGCCGCAGCGACGCGAATCTGATCACCGCGCTGGGACATCTGCTGTGCGGGGCGGCCCTGGGACATCCCGATATCACCGTCGCGCCGGTGCGCGCGGTCTGCCCGCCGAGCCGCCTGACCGGACCGGCCGAAGCGGTTGTTCCCTTGCGGCTGAGGTGTTTTCCCCGGCAGGGCGCTGGTCCGTTGAACGGCAGCGGATTTCCCGCGGTTGCCCGCCAGCGCGATCGGATCGTCACCGATCTGGCCGCGCAGATCGCGCTGCTGCTCACCTCCGGTGTGCGATTCCGGGAGCGGGAGTTGGGGCCGCAGGACATCGCGGTGCTGGTGCGGACCCGGGCGCAGACCGATCTGGTGCGCGCGGCCCTGGACCGGGCCGGGGTGCCCGCGGTCCTGGCCGGCGGCGCCAGTGTGTTCGCCACCCAGTCGGCCACCGACTGGCTGTGGGTACTGCGTGCCCTCGAACAACCGCATCGAGCGGATCGGGTGCGGTTGGCGGCCACCACCCCGCTGATCGGCCTGACGGCGGCCGATATCGATTCCGGCGGAGCCGATCTGGTGGGCCGATTGTCCACCCGGTTGCGCGAGGTGGGCCGGATATTCGCCCGGGCCGGATTCGCGGCGGTGTTCGATCGCCTCGGCGCCGTATCCGAACTCGCGCCCCGGCTGCTGGCCGAGCGGGGCGGCGAGCGCAGGCTCACCGATCTGCGGCATATCGCCGAACTACTGGACGAGGTCGCCGCCCGCGAGTCGCTGGGATTGACCGCGCTGACCCGCTGGCTGGCCGACCGGGTGCGAGATCCGGCCTCGGGCACGGTATCCGGACGCAGCCGGCGTCTCGAGCACGGCGCCGCCGCCGTGCAGATCGCCACCGTGCACGCCAGTAAGGGCCTCGAATTCCCGGTCGTATTCCTGCCGTTCGCGTGGGATGGCTCCAAACATCCCAATCCCGCGACCCTGCTGTTCCACGACGGCGGCGATCGGGTCCTCGATGTCGGCGGTCCCGATGCGCCCGGATACGCCGACCGGCGGCGGGCCGCCGAGGCCGAGGAGGCGGGGGAGGAACTGCGGCTGCTGTACGTGGCGCTGACCCGCGCCCAATGCCAGGTGGTGGCGTGGTGGGCGCCCACCTACGGCACCGCGGTCTCGCCACTGCACCGGATGTTGCTGGGGCGCACGCCCGGACAACCGGAGATTCGCGCGCGCACCCCGGTCCCCGCTGATCCGGACGCACTGCGGCATTTCCAGGAGTGGGCGGTCCAGGCGGGGCCGGGGATGATCTCGGTCGAACCGCTGCGTGGCCCGGCGATCGCCCCCGATCTCGGTGCCGGCCGCGACGCCCCGGTCGCCGAACCGGCGGCCGCGATCTTCACCCGCCAGATCGACCACGACTGGCGCCGGACCTCGTATTCGGCACTGACCGCCGCCGCCCACGACAGCGCGCCCGTCGCCGATCCGGATGAGCCCGATGGCGATGGCACGGTGACCGACGAACCATCGTCTCCCACAGCCGAATCCGCTGCCGGCCACGAGGACGCCGCGCCCTCGCTGATGAACGATCTGCCCTACGGCGCGGAATTCGGGACGCTCGTGCACGGTGTACTCGAACATATCGACACCGACGCCCCGGATCTGGCGGCGGAGGTGCGGATGCGCTGTGATCAGGCGATCTCCCAGCTGATGGCCGATATCGATCCCGACGTGCTCTCCCGCGCCCTGCATCAGGTGCTGCTGACGCCGATCGATCCGGTCGCCCTGGCCGACATTCGGTCCCGAGACCGGCTGGCGGAGTTGGACTTCGAACTACCGCTCGCCGGTGGTGACGATCCGGTGGCCCGCCGGGTGAGCGTGCGCGCGATTGCGGAGCAGTTGCGCCGGCACCTGCCCGCCGGCGATCCGTTCACCGAGTACCCGGACGCGCTCGAGCAGCTCGAGGATGTCCCGCTGCGCGGATATCTCACCGGCAGTATCGACGCCGTTTTGCGCACGGCCGGACCACGTTTCCTCATCGTGGACTACAAGACCAACCGGCTCGCGCCGGACCACCTGACCGTGGCGCACTATCGCCGCGAGGCGATGGCCCAGGAGATGATGCGATCGCACTATCCGCTGCAGGCGCTGCTGTACGCGGTGGCCCTGCACCGGTATCTGCGCTGGCGGCTGCCCGGCTACGAACCCGGCACCCATCTGGGCGGGGTGCGCTACCTGTTCGTGCGCGGCATGATCGGCCCCGCGACACCACCGGGGTGCGGGGTCTTCGACTGGAATCCACCGGCCGCCCTGGTGGTTTCGCTGTCGCGGCTGCTGGCCGGGGAGGATCCGCGATGACCGCGATCGAATTGGCGCAGCGCGCGACCGGGTTGCTGCGCATCTTCAACGCCGCGGGGGTGCTCACCGCCGCGGATGTGCATGTGGCGCTGCGACTGGGGCGGTTGGGCCGGGAACCGCGGGAGCCGGTGCTGCTGGCCGCGGCGCTGGCGGTACGCGCCGTGCGCTCTGGCTCGGTCTGCCTGGAGTTGCGGCGTATGCACGAAATGGGTGTGGATGCCGAAGGATTCGATCCCGACGGCGCCGAATCGATCGATCCCGCCGAACTTCCCTGGCCCGACGTCGAGGCCCTGTGCGCGGATCTGCGCGAGAGCCCACTGATCCAGGGCAGCCCGGCCGGGCCGCTGCGCCCGCTGCGGCTGATCGACTCCACCGCGGGGCCGCTGCTGTATCTGGACCGCTATTACCGCCAGGAGCAGACGATTCGGGAGATCCTCGCCGAACGATCCGGCAGTCACCCGCCGGTCGACGTCGAGGTGGTGCGCGCCGAACTCGATCGCCTGTTCCCCGGCGGCGATATGTCGGGCGCCGGGCCCGACCGTCAGCGGATCGCCGCCGCGGTGGCCGCGGCCGGCTGGACCACGGTCGTCGCCGGTGGTCCCGGCACCGGCAAAACCCACACCATCGCCCGCGTTCTGGCCCTGCTGGTCGCTCATCAGTGCGCCGTCGGCGAACCCGCTCCCCGTATCGCCCTGGCCGCGCCGACCGGGAAAGCGGCCGCGCGACTGCAGGATTCGGTGCGCGAACAAGCCGGCGGACTGGGACTTCCCGAACTGACCGCCGCTACCCTGCACCGGCTGCTGGGCTGGCAGCGCGGCGGCGCGACCCGATTCCGCCACCACGCCCACAACCGCCTGCCCTATGACGTGATCGTCGTCGACGAAACCTCGATGGTGTCGCTGACGATGATGAGCCGTCTGCTGCCGGCCGTCCGGCCGGATGCCAGGCTGGTGCTGGCCGGCGATCCCGATCAGCTGGCATCGGTGGACGCCGGAGCCGTGCTGGCCGATCTGGTATCCGGTCCGGTGCTGGGTCCGCCCAATCCGGCCCTGGACCGCATCCTCGGTAGTGACACCGATTCCGGTGCGACCGAACTCGACGATACCGAACGTGATCGCTTGCGCGGCGGGATGATCGCGCTGACCACCGGCCGCCGATTCGGCGGCCGGATCGCCGCGCTGGCGGCCGCCGTCCGGGCCGGTGACACCGGCGCGGCCCTGGGACTGCTCGGTGCGGGCGAGGCCGAATTGTCGCTACACGATCCGGACGAGATCGCGCAGGTGCGTGCCGATGTGGTGCGGGCCGCCCGCGAGTGCACCGCCGCCGCCGAGGCCGGGGACGCGGTCGCGGCCCTCGAGGCGATGGAATCGCACCGGCTGCTGTGTGCCCACCGGCGGGGTCCGTTCGGCGTCGAACGCTGGGACCGGATGGCGGCGACCTGGGCGGCGGTCTCCGGAGGCGGCCGCGAACCGGTTGCCGGACAATGGTTCCCGGGCCAGCCCCTGCTGGTGACGGCCAATGATCACGAGGCGCGGGTCTACAACGGCGACACCGGTGTCATCGTGCGCGCATCCGACGGCGGGCTGCGGGCGGCGTTGCGTCGCGGCAACGAACCGTATCTGGTGCACCCGACCCAGTTCGCCGGCGTCAGCACCGTGTACGCGATGACCATCCACCGCAGCCAGGGCAGCCAGTACGGTGCGGTGAGCATCGTGCTGCCGGGCCCGGAATCGAGTCTGCTGACCCGCGAACTGCTCTACACCGCGATCACCCGCGCGCGTGACCGGGTCCGCATCATCGGCACCCCCGAGGCGCTCGAGGCCGGAATCTCGCGGCGGGTGCTGCGCGCCAGCGGTCTGCGCGGCTGACGGCGGCGCGGCGGGTCAGGACGCTGTGACCGATCAAGACGCTGTGACCGATCAAGACGCGGTGACCGATCAAGACGCGGCGACCGATCAGGACGCGGCGACCGATCAGGACGCGGCGGGCGGGAAGATCTCCGGCACCGTCAGCGCGAATTCGACATCCTCGCGCCGCCCGAGGGTGACCAGCACACTGCGGATCATCGTCAGCCGGGCCGCGGCGACGGCGGCGGGGTCGGGCTGCCCGCCGGGCGCTGCCGCCATCGAGAGGCGATAGACCACGAATTCGCACACCTGCAGGGCGGTATCCATATCCAGGGGGCTGGGCAGCTCCCGGCCCAGCGCCCGGAACTTCGCGCTGACCAGCGCCCGGATATCGTCGAACGCCTCCTCCCGGTAGCTCGACACCGGCGAACCCGGGTCGTGCAGTTCGGCGAAGACCGGCTGCAACATCGGCCCGTGCCCACGCGCCCAGTTCAGGTACGCGTCGATCATCCCGATCCCGAGCTCCACCGGCTGCGAGGAACGGTCCAACGCGGAGCGGATACCGCCCACCAATCCCTCATTGGACAAGGTGAGCACCACATCCAGCGGAGCCGGTGCGTTCGGGAAATACCGGTAGAAGGTGGGCCGGGAGATTCCGGCCCGTTCGATGATGCGCGCGACATTCAGTCCGCGCGAACCGAATTCGGTGAATACCGACGCGGTGGCGGCGACGATCCGGGCGCGCACCTCATCGGCCTGCTCGGGAGTCTGCGGCGGTCGCCCGCGCCGGGCGCCGGTGCCCCGGGTGCCCGATACCGCGGCTGTCTCGGTCATCGGCTGCACCTCCCTGAACGCGGCGCCGCGGCCGATCCGGCATCGGCAGTGTGCTCGGCCGCACATCGATCTTCTGGCAGTGTTAATCTAACACCGTTGTTCAGTAAATCGCTCACATGTGCCGATCGAGAGGGCCGACAATGACGACCGCCCCACACCAGGCCGCCCCCACCGCCCTGCCGCGGGAACTGGTCGACCGCCTGCTGTCCCACGCCCGAGCCGGTGGTGCCGAATCGGTGCGGATCGTGGCCCCGGCCACCGGCGCCACGATCGTGGACCTGCCGCAGTCCTCCACCGCCGATATCGACGCGGCCTACGCCACCGCGCGCGAGGCCCAGCAGCGCTGGGCGCGCGTTCGGGTGTCCGAGCGGGTCGCGGTGCTGCGCCGGCTGCACGATCTGGTGCTGGCCGAACAGGACACGATCCTGGACATCGTCCAGACCGAGACCGGCAAATCGCGGGTGCACGCCTTCGACGAGGTCGGCGATGTGGCCGTCAACGCTCGCTACTACGCCTCCGAGGGGGCCAAGCTGCTGTCCACGCGCGGTCCACGTGGCGTCATGCCGGTGCTGACCCAGGTCGAGGTCCGCAACCGGCCCAAGGGTGTGGTCGCGGTCATCTCCCCGTGGAACTATCCGCTGGCCCTGGCCGCATCGGACGCGCTGCCGGCGTTGCTGGCCGGTAACGCCGTCGTCGCGCGCCCGGACAACCAGACCGCGCTGACCGCGCTGTGGGCGATCGACGCGGCCGAACGCGCCGGTCTGCCCAAGGGGCTGTGGCAGGCGGTGCTGGGACGCGGCCGCGATATCGGCGGCGAGGTCATCAAACGGGCGAACTACGTCGACTACACCGGCTCGAGCGCTACCGGCCGCACCATCGCCCAGCAGGCGGGCGAGCATCTGATCGGCTGTTCGCTCGAGCTCGGCGGCAAGAATCCGCTGCTGGTGCTCGCCGACGCCGATGTCAAGACCGCCGCGAAGGTCGCGGTCCGCGCCAGCTTCGCGTCCGCCGGCCAGCTGTGTGAGTCGATCGAACGAATCTATGTGCACGACAAGGTGTTCGACAAGTTCGTCGGCGAATTCACCGCCGCCACCAAGGCTTTGCGGCTGGGCTCCGAGCTCGACTACTCGTATGAGATGGGCTCGCTGAGCTTCCCGCGCCAGCTCGACACCGTCACCGCCCACGTCGACGACGCGGTCGCCAAGGGCGCTACCGTGCTGGCCGGTGGGAAGGCGCGACCGGATCTGGGCCCCTACTTCTACGAACCCACCGTCCTGACCGACGTCACCCCGGAGATGACTCTCTACCGCGAGGAGACCTTCGGCCCGGTCGTCTCGGTCTACCGGGTGCACAGCGACGAGGAAGCGGTCGAGCAGGCCAACGACACCGCCTACGGCCTCAACGCCAGTGTGTGGAGCCGTGATACCGCGAAGGCCCGCGAGGTCGCCGCCCGCATCCACGCCGGTTCGGTGAACGTCAATGAGGGTTTCATCGCGGCCTGGGCCAGTGTGGCCGCCCCCTCCGGCGGGCTCGGAATCTCCGGCAACGGCCGTCGGCACGGTCCCGAGGGCCTGCTCAAATACGTCGACACGCAGACCATCGCGACCCAGCACGCGCTGCCGATCGCGCCGCTGCCGGGCATGTCGGAACAACTGTGGGCCAAGACGCTGACACTGTACTTCGGTGTCATGAAAACGTTGCGGCAGAAGTGATCTCGCCCGTTCGGGCCTGACCTGGAAGGGTTGTACATGGAATCGGTCGCGGGTAAGCGGGTACTGATCACCGGCGCTGCGATGGGACTGGGGAAATCGTTCGCCCAGCGCGCGGTGCGGGAGCGGGCCGCCGACGTGGTGCTGTGGGATATCGACGAGAGCTCGCTGAAGCAGACCGCCGACGAACTGTCGGAGGGTACGGCCGCGCGGGTCCACCGGTACGTGGTGGACGTGTCCGATCAGCAGGCGATCATCGATGCCGCGGCCGCGGTGCGTTCGGAGGTCGGCGATATCGACATCCTGGTCAACAACGCCGGAATCGTGCGCGGTAACGGCTACTTCTGGGAGACCGAGAATCGGGCCGATATCGATAAGACGATGGCTATCAACTCCCTCGCGCCGATGTACGTGGCGCTGGAGTTCCTGCCGGCGATGGTCGAGCGCCGGCTGCCCGCCCGCGTGCTCAATATCGCGTCCTCGGCGGGCCTGGTGGCCAATCCGCGGATGAGTGTCTACGCCGCGTCCAAGTGGGCGGCGCTGGGCTGGTCGGATTCGGTGCGCCTGGAACTCGAGCAGTCCGGCAACGAGCACGTCAAGGTCACCACCGTGTGCCCGACCTACATCAACACCGGAATGTTCGACGGCGCCAAGGGATTCCTGTTCACCCCGATCCTGGAACAGGAAGAGGTCGTCGACACCTCGTGGCGGGAGATGAAGAAGGGCTCACCGCTGGTGGTCCTGCCGTGGACCTCGCGCCTGAACCGCGCGATCACCGGCCTGCTGCCACTGAAGGTGCGCGACTTCTACCTCAACGCCGTCGGCGTCTACCACTCGATGGACGAATTCACCGGCCGCAAGCGCTGATTCGGAGGGCTCGCCCGAGCATGCCGCGCCATTCGGCGTGCTGCGCGCGGGGCGTGGTTACGTTTCGCCTCCGGCGCCGGTCCGTTCTCGCCAGGGCAGGCGGCGCGGCGGCGTCGGGATTCGGCCGGCCAGCAGATCCGCGGTCAGTGCGGCCAAACCCACCGGAAATACGGTCTGCTCGGTGTTTTCGAGTTCTTCGACGGTCCACCATCGGAGCTCCTGCACGGCTTCGCTCTCGGTGGCGAGCATTCCGCTGGTGTCGAGCTCGATCCGCGGATCGGCGGGGCGGTGGAAGAAGTAGTCCTCACGGAAGGTCCCCGACAACCATCCGGGAATACTGAGATATCCGGACGCCGTCGCCACCACCGGGCCGAGCGCTTCC
>JAFMQT010000180.1 GCA_017354515.1 Nocardia sp.
CGGACCCGGCGGTGTTCAGCCGTCGGCCGGCCCGCCCGGGTCCACAGCCCCGACGCCGGGGCACGCGGGTCCGGAACAATCACCGGGTCAACAGCATTCACCGCAACCGGGCGCCGGCGGCAACGATCCGACCGCGGCCGGCCAACCCCACGACGGAACCGGCCAACCCCCGCATCCTGCCGACACGGCCCCGGCCGGAGTCGACCCGAACGCGAACCCGGCGTCATCGGTCACCCCGGCCGCCGCGAGTTCCGGCGCCAACCCGAACACTGGACTGCCGAATTCCGCGAGCGAAATGGGGCCGGGTCGAATCGGTTCCGGCCCCGGCGGTTCCACATCTGGCGGTTCTACCCCGGACGGTGCCATTCCCGGCGGGGTCGGTTCGGGCGGGATCGGTTCGGGCGCAACCGGTTCTGGGCGATCCGGCACTCCCGGCGGAGCCACTCGGGGCGGCCCGGGCTCCTCGATTCCCGGCCGGGCAGGTGCGGGGAGCACAACCGGACGGAGCGTGCCCGGTGCGAGCGGTAGAGGGGGCACCGGTGGTGTGCCGGGCATGGCACCGCCCACCGCAAAGTCGAAGAAGGACGAGGAGAAAACCCACAAATCCGCGATCAGTGACGCCCTGGTGACCAAGGAACACGGCGACGAACTGACCGGCCTCGGCGAAGATCAGCGACCCAAGACAATTCCCCCGGTGCTGGGGAACAACCCGTGATCAGGTGGACCTTCACCGCGTTGAGTTTCACCGTCCTGTGGCGCGCCGCCGGACACGACATCCTGCCGTACCCCTTGCAGTTCCGGTCCCGCGCCGAAACCACCGCCGACTTCGACGCCGAATGGAAAGCCGCCGCCGGTGAGCTCGCCGACCGCGTGGACGACAATCTCGAGGCCGCGATCCGCGTCCTGCACACACCCGAAGTACGCGTGGAGATGTCCGGATTCGCCGGAGCACCAAAGGATTCCGGCGACCTTCTGCAGATGGGCAGCCCACAGCACCGCGTCCGCACGCACGCGTCCGCTTCCCTCGGTCGCGCCGTCCTACTCACCCAGGAACCGACCACTGACCCGGAATCTGGTGGGCCCGTTCATATGTCACTGCTCGCCACCGACAACCTCGCGACCCACCTGTTCGCCGGACTCCCCCAATGCCGCCCCGGAACCTCCACCACCCAGCGCTACAACCACCGCGACCTCACCGACGAGGACCGCCCCTTCACCGCCTTCACCGACACCGCGACCCGACCGCCGCGCGAGCGCGCCACCCGTTTCTTCAACCGCCCCCGCACCACCATCGTCTATATCGCCACCTGCCCCGGCCCGGCCTGGGACCGCCGCCCCACCCCCGCCCGCGATTTCCATATCGTCGACTACCCCGACGGCCGATACCTCTTGCGCAACAACAACACCGAACTCCGAGCCGACCCCACCGACATCCCCACCCTCGAATCCCACCTGACCCGCCTCGTCGACATCACCACCGAAGGATTCCGCGAAGACCACAACCCGCACTACACATGAGAAATTCGACGGCGAGCCCCGCTCCGCGCCGCCCTCGGAGAACGGCCGATGTCGCCATATGGCGACATTCGATATTGTCGCCATATGGCGACAGCAAGAGTGAACCGCCCCGACGACCTGGGACCTGCCCTGCGTGAGGTCCGGGTTGCCGATAACATCACGCAGTCCGCCCTGGCGGCCCTGGCCCGCGTGGGGCGGCAATGGCTCAACGCCTTCGAGATGGGCGACAAGCCATCGGCACCACTTGACATGGTGATGCGCGTCGCCGCAGCTCTGGACGTGACCGTGACGCTGACTCCGCCGGACAGAAGTCGGATCGGTATGCAGGAATCCGTCGACTATGAACCGATCGACCTCGAAGCGCACCTGAAGCAGTTCGAAAAATGAACAGCGCGAACGAGCACCAACTGTCGGTGGTGATGAACGGTCGCGTGATCGGCGACGTCCTACCGGCAGAGCAAAAGCTTCCGAGATGACCTGGTAGGGACCGAATTCGAGGGCTGGACCCTCGACACCGAGGGCGTGTGGTGGGATGCCAAGGGCCGCCGCGCCTACGACGAGAATAAGCAGCGGATCCACTACCCGGAAGATGAGGAGGGTACGCGGTAGCCCTGATTGGCACTGTGCTCGCAGATGCTCCCGCATCCGGACCGAGTTTGATCCACCGGCTGACATGGAGATAATCGTTCGGTGGCAACCAGATTCGACTCACCGCTAACCTCGTGACCTCGGGGCCCGTATCGCAGATGCCGGTGTGGGGCGGTTTCCTGACGCCGGTCCTGCAGGTGCTTTCCGATGGCCGATTGCGGAAGCGTCGCGACCTGCAGGCAGCCGTGTTCGACCACATGGGCTTGACCACCGAGGAACGCGCTGAAGTGCTGCCGTCGGGTCAGCATCGTGCCAATAATCGCCTCGGGTGGGCGCTGAGTGGTCTGTACCGGGCCGAACTGGTGGAAAAGCCCGCTCGCGCAACGTTCGTGATCACAGAGGCCGGTCGTGCGTTACTTGCCGCACATCCGGATGGCATCGACGAGAAGACCTTGAAGGCGTTGCCGGCCTACCAGTCCTACGTGCCGACCCGGCCCGAAGCGGACGAGCCCGGGGAAACCGGCACCGTCGCAGACCCGCTAGAGCAGATCGAAGCCGGCATCTCCAGACTGGACGCCGACGTCGCCGCCGAACTGCTCAAACGGCTCCTCGAACAGCCGCCCAAGTTCCTCGAACGCACGGTTTTGAAGGTTCTGGTCGCGATGGGATACGGCGGCGCCGACCGGCATGCGACTCATATCGGCGGATCGGGCGACGGCGGCATCGATGGTGTCATCGATCAGGATCCGCTCGGCCTCGACCAAATCTATGTACAGGCGAAGCGCTACGCACCGGAAAACACGGTCCAACGGCCAGCTCTGCAGGAGTTCGTAGGCGCTCTGCACGGAATGGGTGCTTCGCGAGGCGTTTTCATCACCACCAGCAGCTTCACGAACGGGGCTCGCCAGTACGTCCAGAGCGTGCCCACCCGAATAGTGTTGATCGACGGCCGGCGGCTCGCGGCATTGATGATCAAATACCGCGTCGGTGCCCAGAAGTACAAGACCTTCACCGTCGTGGAGGTCGACGAGGACTACTTCGACTGACCCTCCGGGGAGGTAGACGCTTCGAAGCAGCATCCGGCTCCGCGTCGAATACCCGCCGCGTTCCGGTAGCAGATGGCGGGGTTCCAGCGATGTCGGTCGAACGCACGACTGCCGAACACCCCCTCCACGTCGTAGCGTCGATTGGCCGGGTCCGGATGTCCCGGCCGGAACGATCCGGTCCTACTACCGCCGTGATTTCAAGGCCGTGTCACATTCAACCCACTACCGTCGATATTGAGGTGATCTGCCCATTCGACCCAGGAGCACCGTCGATGTCGACCGCAGCACAGCCCGATACTTTCGAGGTGGCCCCCGGTTCGATTGTGGTGGTCCGCGACGAGGAGTGGCTCGTCACTTCGGCCGAGCAGGGTTCGGATGGGTGGCTGCTGCGGGTTCGGGGGCTGTCGGAACTGGTCGCCGATACCACCGCGACGTTCTATCGCAGTCTCGACGACATCAAGGTCCTCGATCCCGCCAATACGCAGATCATCGCCGACGGCTCCTCGGGCTACCGGGATTCGCGCCTGTGGCTGGAGTCGCTGCTGCGCAAAACCCCCTTTCCTTATGGTGACCAGACGTTGGCCGTGGCCACCCGGATGCTCGCCGATTCCCTCGGCTATCAGCGTGCCGCGGTGGCCAAAGCCTTGGACCCGCAACATATTCGGCCGCGCATCCTGCTGGCCGATGCCGTGGGTCTCGGTAAGACCCTCGAGATCGGCATGATCCTGTCCGAGCTGGTGCGTCGTGGTCGCGGCGAACGCATCCTGGTCGTCACGCCGCGCCATGTGCTCGAGCAGATGCAGCACGAACTGTGGTGCCGTTTCGCGCTCCCGTTCGTGCGCCTGGATTCGGCCGGCATCCAGAAGGTGCGCCAGAAGCTGCCCGCGACCCGCAATCCGTTCACCTATTACAAGCGCGCGATCATCTCGATCGACACCCTCAAAAGCCCCCGCTACAAGGCACATTTGGAGCGTCAGCATTGGGATGCGGTGGTGATCGACGAATCGCACAATCTCACCAATGTCGGCACTCTCAACAATGAGCTGGCCCGCATCCTGGCACCGAATACCGAGGCCCTGATCCTGGCGTCGGCGACCCCGCACAATGGCCGCGAGGACTCGTTCGCCGAGTTGCTGCGGCTGCTGGATCCCACCGCGGTCGCGGCCGACGGTTCGTTCACCAAGGACGATGTGCAGTCCCTGCTGATCCGCCGGCATCGTCACCATTCGGAGGTGGCCGCGGAGGTCGGCAGCGATTGGGCCGAACGAGCCGACCCCGTGCACCGCCTGATAGCTCCTTCCTCGGCGGAAGAGCGGGTGGCTCAGGAACTTTCGCAGGTTTGGTTACATCCGGAGTCGGGCCGATCCCCGTATTCGGGCGATACCAAAGCCCTGTTCCCGTGGACGCTAGCGAAGGCCTTCCTGTCCTCCCCCGCCGCGCTGCGCGAATCGATCAATCAGCGCCGCACGAAACTTCGAGAAGAGGGCAGCCCCGACCAACGGACCGAGTTGGAGGCACTGACCACCCTCGCCGACCTGAACGACAAGGCTTTCACCGAATCGTCCGGCAAACAAGCGGCCCTGATCGACCGCCTCGCCGAAATCGGTGTCGGTGCCAAATCATCCACTCGGGCAGTGGTTTTCGCCGAGCGTGTCGCCACTTTGAAATGGCTGGTCGACCTGCTTCCCACCGCGTTGGGTCTGAAACCGCAGAACGTTGCCATGCTGCACGGCGGCCTGTCCGATGTGGAGCAGCAGCAGATCGTCGACAGTTTCAAATTGGAGACGTCCCCGATCCGTGTGCTGGTAACAGGTGATGTGGCGTCGGAGGGGGTGAACCTGCACTCCCAATGCCATCACCTCATCCATTACGACATTCCGTGGTCGCTGATCCGGATCGAGCAGCGCAATGGCCGTATCGACCGCTACGGCCAGAAACATCGGCCGGTGATCTCGTCACTGATTCTGGCGCCGCAGGATCCGGAGTTCTCCGGCGACCTGCGGGTGCTGTCACGACTACTGGAACGCGAGAATCAGGCCCACGGCACCCTCGGCGACGTGGCCTCACTGATGGGCAAACACAGTGTGAGCGAGGAGGAATCGGCGATCCGGGATGTGCTGGCCGGTAAGTCCAGCCTGGACGAGACGGTCCGCGATATCGAGCAGGTAGCCGAGGGCGACGATCTGGACGCCTTCTTCGCCCAATTCGACCTGGATGAGGAGGATGCCGGCGCCGACCTCCCTCCGGAACCGCGCCACAGCCTCTACCCCGACGACATCAGCTTCCTGGATGAGGCGTTGCGCGCCGCATTCGACGATGTCCCGCACGCCGATCCGGCCGCCGGTGGTGTCGGCTGGATCCGGCACACCAATCACGGTATCGCCGAACTGATTCCACCCCGCGATCTGAAACAGCGCCTGGGACAACTCCCGCAGAACTATCTCAGCGAGGGCCGGGTTCTCGAGCGGTTGAAGCTCGCCACTTCCCCCGCGGTCGGCGACGCCCAGTTGCGGGCAGCGCGAGAAGGTAAGGGCGTCAACAACACGACGTGGCCGGAGGCGCATTTCCTCGGCCCGCTGCATCCGGTGCTGGACTGGGCGAGCGATCGCGCGCTGAGCGCTCTGGGCCGCAACCAGATCTTCGCCATCCGCGGTGGAGTCGACGCGGTGACGGTGCTGCTGATGGGCACGTTGATGAACCGGCGCGGCCAGCTCATCTCCCGTGTCTTCTCGACCGCCGAGTTCCCCAACCCCGGCAATCCGTCGTTCTGCCTGGTGGAACCGATCGAGGATCTGAATTTCCTGACCACCGACACCGGTCTGCGGCCCGGCACCTCCAATCCGGGCCCGCTGCGCGATCTCGACCAGCTGCAACCACTCGTCCCGGTGGCGGTGCACGAGGCCGCGCAGTCGATGAAGGTCGTCCTCGACGCGCAGAAGGTATCCGCGCAGGACCGCCTGGACGCCTGGCGGCAGCGCGCCGACCGCTGGCACACCGGTGCCGACCAGTTGGAGCTGTTCAGCGGCCGGAAGAAGAAGGTCGAGAAGCTGTCGCAACGCATCGAGGAGGAACAGCGGCTCGCCGAATCCCTCGCTCCCACACAGCAGCTGGTGCGTCCCCTGCTGGTGATCGTCCCGGAACAGGATCAGTGATATGGCCTCTTTCGATTCTATCGTCGTCGGCGAGGATTGGATCAGCGAGCACTACTTCACCACGGATTCGGTGAAGGAATCCTTCCACGGCAAGGTCCTGGAGCTGCGCAAAACCTGGGACGCCGAGGCCAAGGAGGACCGGTCCACCGTCCGCGGCACCCTGCTCACGGCCGCCCGCGACCTGCAAACGGCTCTGGCCGCCCTGTCCGAGGACCCCGACGCCGCCCCCAAGGCCCACGCCCAGGTCCGAGCGGCGTTCGGCTACCACGATGACCTCACCCCGTTCACCGCCGAACGCGCCGGCTCCGAACTGGAAATCCCCGACGCCCAGCTGCCCGACATCCCCGATGTGCTGTTCCTGCAAGCCAATCCGGTGAGCTCGCTGGAGGATCTGCTGGCGCCGGAAACCGGCCTGCTGATCACCCCGGCCACCGAGGAGGGCAAACCGATCGAATCCGCCTCGAAGGCAGTCTCGGCCGCCTTCCGCTCCGACACTCCCCCGGCGTTCGTGGTGGTGCAGGCCGGCCAATGGCTACTGCTCGCCGAGGCCGAACGCTGGGCCGAAGGCCGCTACCTGGCCGTCGACCTGCTGGTGGTGGTGGAACGCCGCCATGAGGCTCGCGGCGGTGAAATCGACCGCGCCGCAGCCATCTTCGGATACCAGTCCCTGAAGGCCGACGCCGACGGCAATATCTGGTGGACCGGTGTCCTCGAGGATTCCGTCAAACACACCGTCGGCGTCTCCAAGGACCTGCGCGAAGGCATCCGGCTCTCCATCGAGATCATCGCCAACGAAGTGGTCCGGCGACGCGGCGAACGCGACCTCACCATGGACTGCATCGACGGCAACGAACTCGCCAAACACTCGCTGCGGTTCCTGTATCGAATCCTGTTCCTGCTGTATGCCGAAGCGTCGCCAGAGATGCAGGTGCTGCCGACCGGGGCCGCCGAATACGAGGAGGGCTACGGGCTCGATCGCCTCCGCGAACTCACCCTCACCGAATTGGTCACCCACCGCGCCCGCACCGGCACCCACCTGTATGAATCTTTGAAGAGACTGTTCGACCTCGTCGATCGTGGCCACACCCCAGCCGTGCGGGAGAACGTGCTCGACGATCCGGCTCCGGGCCTCCAATTCAACCCGCTGCGCGCAGACCTGTTCTCCCCCAAGGCAACAGCTTTGATCGATGAGGTAGGTCTCGGCAACGAAGCCACCCAACGTGTCCTGGAACATCTGCTGCTGACGAAGGAGTCGAAAGGCCGCAAGGGTGGCGACCGCGGTTTCATCAGCTACGCCGAACTCGGCATCAACCAGCTCGGGGCGGTATACGAGGGGCTGATGTCCTACACCGGATTCTTCGCGGAGCAGGACCTGTACGAGGTAGCCAAGAACGGCGACCCGGAAAAGGGATCTTGGGTAGTCCCGGTCGACCGCGCCGATCACCTCTCCGAATCCGATTTCGTCCGCGCCGAAGACCCCGACACGCACGAGCTGAAACCGGTGATCCACCGCGAGGGCACCTTCGTCTTCCGCCTCGCCGGCCGGGAGCGGCAGCAGTCGGCGTCGTACTACACGCCCGAGGTACTGACGAAATTCGTTGTGTCGCAGGCGCTGGAGGAACTCCTCGACCAGAACGACACCCACACAAGCGCCGACGAAATCCTTCAACTCACCATCTGCGAGCCCGCGCTGGGGTCCGGCGCGTTCGCCATCGAGGCCGTCCGGCAGCTGGCCGCGGAATACTTGAAGCGCAAGCAGAACGAACTCGACGAACGCATCGAGGCCGACGAGTATCCGATCGAACTACAAAAGGTCAAAGCCCACCTCGCGCTGCACCAGGTGTATGGCGTCGACCTCAACGCCACCGCTGTAGAACTCGCCGAAATCTCGCTCTGGCTCGACACCATGGTCGCCGGCCTGCAGGCACCCTGGTTCGGCCTGCACCTTCGCCGTGGCAACTCCCTCATCGGAGCCCGCCGCGCGGTATACATGCCGAACGAACTCGCCAAGAAGGCGTGGCTCAAGTCCGTTCCGACAGACGTACCACTCGGCTCGGAGATCGGC
>JAFMQT010000525.1 GCA_017354515.1 Nocardia sp.
GCCAGCCGCCGTGCCCACGCCTCACCCGGTAGCGCCTGCCACGCCGCGCGCGGACCACTCCCCCGCCGCAGCGCGGCCACGAACGACTCACCGTGCACATAACGGGCCCACCGCGGAAACGACTCCGGAATGTCCGGTATACCACCGGATTTCGGCCCGGCGCCGATCGGCTCGGCGGCCTCGGTGCGAGCATGGCGCGGCGGGATCGCCAGCCGCAGCACATCGGCGCGGGTTCCCGCATACCGGGTCGCCACCGCCGAGACCAGTCGCGCGATCTCCGGGGTCAGCACCCGCTCGCCGGACACCACCCGCTGCAGCGGCACGATCCGGCCCGGATGCTCACTGCGTTCCAGCCGCTCGAGAATGTAGCCGTCGACCAGCCGCCCGGAGAACCGGACCCGTACCCGCACCCCCGGCTGGGCGAGTTCGTCCATCTCCGGCGGCACCGAATAGTCGAAATCGCGGTCCAGATGCGCGGGTTCGAGCAGCGGCAGCACCCGCGCGATCGGGGCGTGCACACGAACGGCGCCCTCCGCGGATTCGGAGGACGCCGTCGGATGCTGTGCCTGCCTCACAGCAGACGCGGCGCGGTCACAGACCGGCGGCCGCGCGCAGCTTGTCCGCGCGGTCGGTGCGCTCCCAGGGCAGATCCACGTCGGTGCGGCCGAAATGACCGTAGGCCGCGGTCGGGGCGTAGATCGGGCGCAGCAGGTCCAGATCGCGGATGATGGCGCCCGGGCGCAGATCGAACACCTCGCCGATGGCCTTGGCGATCGACTCCGGCGCGGTCTTCTCGGTGCCGAATGTCTCCACGAACAGTCCCACCGGCGCGGCCTTGCCGATGGCGTAGGCGACCTGCACCTCGACCCGCTCGGCGAGTTCGGCGGCGACCACGTTCTTGGCGACCCAGCGCATGGCGTAGGCGGCCGAACGGTCCACCTTCGACGGATCCTTCCCGGAGAACGCGCCACCACCGTGGCGGGCCATCCCGCCGTAGGTGTCGACGATGATCTTGCGGCCGGTCAGCCCGGCATCGCCCATCGGGCCGCCGAGCACGAATTTACCGGTCGGGTTGACCAGCAGCCGGAATTCGGAGGTGTCCAGCGGTTCGGGCAGCGTCAACTCCGCCAGCACCGCGTCCACGACCTTCTCCCGGATATCGGGGGTCAGCAGATTGTCCAGGTCGATATCGGCGGCGTGCTGGGTGGACAGCACCACGGTGTCCAGCCGCACCGGCCTGGTGCCCTCGTACTCGATGGTGACCTGAGTTTTGCCGTCGGGCCGCAGATACGGCAGCACACCGGATTTGCGCACCTCGGTGAGCTTGCGCGACAGGCGATGAGCCAGCGCGATCGGCAACGGCATGAGCTCGGGGGTCTCGCCGGTGGCGTAACCGAACATCAGGCCCTGATCGCCGGCGCCCTGGCGCTCGATCTCGTCGTCGGAACCACCCACCCGGGCCTCGTGCGAATGATCCACGCCCTGAGCGATATCGGGCGACTGCGAACCGATCGCGACGTTGACACCGCAGGAGGCGCCGTCGAACCCCTTGGCCGAGGAGTCGTATCCGATCTCGAGTACCTTCTCGCGCACGATCGACGGGATGTCGGCATAGGCCTCGGTGGTGACCTCACCGGCCACATGCACCTGGCCGGTGGTCACCAAGGTCTCGACCGCCACCCGCGAGTGCGGATCCTGGGCCAGCAGGGCGTCGAGAACGGAATCGCTGATGGCGTCACAGATCTTGTCCGGGTGACCCTCTGTAACGGACTCACTCGTGAAAAGACGGCTACCGGACGTGCGCACAGTTGTTCCCTCTCCCTCAACGGGTTTCTGATGTCGGGGTCGGACGATATCGACGGCGTCTGACAGTAGTCACCGCGCGCCAGCGCGCAACCCTTCAACTCACAGTATCCAAATATCGGCGAGCACGGCTCCTGCTACTTGGATCCGAGCCGAATTCTGATCACCTCACCTGCCACGACGGGGTGAACATATTGCGGCTCAATGCAACAGCGAACCCACCGCATCGAGCACGCGGCTGGCCAACAGCGCCTTGGAACCGTGGTCGAGCGCCTGTTCGGTACCGTCCGCGCCGAGCAACCAGCCGTCGTTGTTGTCCACCTCGAAGGCCTTACCGTCGCCGACAGCGTTGACCACCAGCAGATCACAGCCCTTGCGGGCCAGTTTGGCGCGCGCGTAGGTCAGCACGTCACCGTTCTCGTCCCCGGTCTCGGCGGCGAAGCCGACGATCGCTGTGCCGGTCAGCCGACCGTCGCGGCGGGCCTGCACCAGACCGGCGAGGATATCGCGATTCTTGACCAGTTCGATGGTGTCGGGGTCGTTCACACCCTTCTTGATCTTCGCCACTGCCACGTTAGCGGGCCGGAAGTCGGCGACGGCGGCGGCCATCACGACCGCGTCCGCACCCACACTGTGCTTGTCGACCGCGGTGCCCATCTGCTCGGCGGTGGTCACCTGCACGACATCGACTGCGGCCGGGGGCGCCAGCCCGATGGTGTTGCCCGCGATCAGGGTGACCCGCGCACCGCGCTGGGCCGCCACCCACGCCATCGCGTAGCCCTGCTTTCCGGAACTTCGATTGCCCAGGAAACGAACCGGATCCAGCGGTTCACGGGTGCCACCCGCCGACACCACGATCCGGCGGCCGTCGAGGTCACGGGGCAGCGAATCGGAGCGTTCGAGCAGCAGCGCGCCGAGGGCGTAGATCTCCTCGGCCTCGGGCAGCCGGCCAGAACCGGTATCGGCGCCGGTCAACCGGCCGGAAGCCGGTTCCATCACGGTGACTCCGCGCGAGCGCAGGGTCGCGACATTGGCGACCGTGGCCGGATGCTCCCACATCTCGGTGTGCATAGCCGGTGCGAACAGCACCGGACATCGGGCCGTGAGCAGGGTCGCGGTGAGCAGACCGTCGGCCCGCCCCGAGGCGGCGCGCGCCATCAGGTCGGCGGTGGCCGGGGCGATCACCACCAGCTCGGCCTCCTGGCCCAGCCGCACATGCGGAACCTCCGGCACATCGGCGAAAACACCGGTGTGCACCGGATTGCCGGACAGCGCCTCGAACGTGGCCTTGCCGACGAACTGCAGCGCGGACTCGGTGGGGATCACCCGCACCTGGTGCCCGGCCTCGGTGAACTTGCGTACCAGTGAGCACGCCTTGTAGGCGGCGATCCCGCCACCCACGCCGACAACGATTCGCATCTGAATCAAGCCTTCTGGATCAG
>JAFMQT010000181.1 GCA_017354515.1 Nocardia sp.
GCACCGGCCGAGGCCCGTCCTGCGCGACGACGCCACCGTCCAGCATCTCGGCACCTGTGCGCAGGCGCTGGCCGCACTCGCCGCGGACGCCGTCGAACTCCTCGGCGGACCCGATCGCGGTCGCGTCGAACAGTGCGAGCGCGAGGGCTGTACCCGCCTGTACGTCGACACATCCCGGGCCGGTTCGCGCCGGTGGTGCGATATGGCGATCTGCGGCAACCGCGCCAAGAGCGCCTCATTCCGCGCGCGCCGAGGATGAGGGTCAGCGCGCTGTGACGAGTTCGCGGGGCGGGAGCAGTAGTGGTTGACTGCCGCGCGGAGTGGCTCGGATGAACGCGAAGAAGAACAGCACCAGCAGCGACGCCCGGCCCCAGACCCCGAACTGCACGAGTTTCTCGTACACGTCCGTGGAGGCCCCCGAACCGAGGGCGTAGAAGTAGCGAAAAACCCCGACCCCGAGCGCCAAATCGGCCAGCAGGTACGCCGCGACCGCGGTCCACGGCACCTCCAGCACGATGAACAGCGGCAGCAACCACAGTGAGTACTGCGGCGAATGCACCTTGTGGAACAGCAGGAATCCACACAGCATCGCACCGCCCGCGCCCACCCAGGGGTAGTAACCGAGGACCGGAAAACGCTTCCATCCCAACCAGATCGCGAGGGCGAACGCCAGCACGATCAGCAGCGGCGATGCCTGGGATACGAACTGCTGGAATGCCGCCTCACCGCTGGTGGTGTCGGCGAACATCGGCCGCAGCCCCCAGTACCAGATCGAATTGGTGGTGATATCGGCCTGGCGCAGCTGCTGGAAGGTAAACGAGGCCAGCCACCCGCGAAAGCCCAGGATCGCGAACGGGAGATTGATCACCAGCGCGGTCAGCACCGCCGCCCCGCCCGCGGCCAGCGCGCCCCGGACGTCGTAGCCCCGCTGCGGGGGCACATCTTCGGCATCCGCATCGATCACCGGCTCGCCCAGATATACGGCCAGCATCAGCGGCAATACGAAGATGCCCGGATACAACTTCAGGCAGAATCCCAGCCCGAGCAGAACCCCGGCGGCAATTCCCCTGGTGCGCAACGAATATCGAGTCAGCACGGCCATCACGTAGATCGCCCCGACCATCGTGCACACCACCGGCAGTTCCCAGTTGTGGAAGGCGTACAGCACCAGCGGCGGCCCGACCGACCACAGCATCGCCACGGCCCCGGTCATCCGGCCCAGCAGCCATGCGGTCACCAGCGCGAACGGCGCCAGCAGCAGAGCCGAATGCAAAAGGAACGCGGCGTCGTCGTGCACTCCGGCCGCTCCCAGCCACATCAGAAGACCACTGAGCACCGGATATTCCACGGTGCCCCCGGTCAGGCTGCCACCCGGGGTGATACCCCCGTTCAGGTAGGGAAACAGGTGTTCGTTGATCCCCCGCCCGAGCCACAGGAATTGAATATCGGAATAACAGACCCGGGCATCCTTGATCCGGTCGAAGATCAGGCTGCGCCCGTCGTGGTCGAATGGCGCGCCCGCGCAGCGTGCCTTGTTGAGGTAGGCGAATACCAGCGTCACCGCACAGCCGAGCAATGCGGCGAAACCGGCGGGACGGCACCAGAGCACCGCTGCGGGCCGCGAGGAGGTCACCGCCCCAACGATAGGCCTCCGCCCGGTGATTACCGGTATTGACGACCGAACGCGGGCCACCGTGCGGGGTGGTCCTCGGCCGCGGCGACCCGAATAGGGAAATCGACCGCCGCTCGGGTAGCCTATCCGGGTTGCTGACGCAACGACCCTCCTGCCACGGAAAGTCCGTGGCCGTTCACAGTCCACAGGAGGTGATGGGTTCCCGTGCGTCAATACGAAGTGATGGTCATCCTCGATCCGAACCTGGACGAGCGCACTGTCGGTCCGAACCTGGACAAGATGCTCAGTGTGGTCTCGCAGCAGGGCGGCAAGATCGACAAGGTCGACCTCTGGGGTCGCCGTCGTCTGGCCTATGAGATCGCCAAGCGCGCCGAAGGCATCTACGCCGTCGTCGATCTGACCGCCGAGCCGGACACGGTCAACGAGCTCGACCGGCAGCTGGGCCTGAACGAATCGGTGCTGCGCACCAAGGTCCTGCGGCAGAACAAGAAGTAATTCCCCTGGCGAGAAGCTACCCAGGCCGGAAAACCGCACTTGTCATTGCCTGACTCTAGGCTCTAGCGCAGGTAGGCGAGTGTCCACCAGCTGATCGCACCGAAGACCAGGAGGAACCATGGCAGGCGACACCGTTATCACCGTCATTGGCAATCTGACGGCTGATCCGGAACTCCGATTCACGCCCGCTGGCGCGGCGGTGGCCAATTTCACGGTCGCTTCCACACCGCGGATATTCGACCGCAACGCCAACGAATGGAAAGACGGCGAGGCCCTGTTCCTGCGCTGCAACATTTGGCGCGACGCGGCGGAGAATGTCGCAGAGAGCCTGACCCGAGGCGCCCGCGTCATCGTGAGCGGACGGCTCAAGCAACGCTCCTTCGAAACCCGCGAGGGTGAGAAGCGCACGGTCGTCGAACTCGAGGTCGACGAGATCGGTCCCTCCCTCCGGTATGCGACCGCGAAGGTCAACAAGACCTCCCGCGGTGGCGGCGGAGGCGGTTTCGGTGGTGGTAATTCCGGCGGTGGCGGCGGGGGCTTCAGCGGCTCCGGCGGTGGCGGTCGCGGCGGACAGAACAGTTCCGCCGGCGACGACCCGTGGGGCAGCGCTCCCGCGGCCGGCTCCTTCGGAGGCGGCCAGATGGATGACGAACCGCCGTTCTGAACGGCTCAACATTTCGGGGCCCCGATCGTGGCTCCCAGGCAATACGGAGTGAATACCCATGGCCAAAGCACCGGCACGTGAGAAGGTGCTGAAAAAGAAGGCTTGCGCGTTCTGCAAAGAGGGCAAGGAAGCCATCATCGACTACAAGGACACGGCGCTGCTGCGCAAGTTCGTCAGCGACCGCGGCAAGATCCGCGCGCGTCGTGTTACCGGTAATTGCGTGCAGCATCAGCGGGATATCGCCGTCGCGGTGAAGAACTCCCGCGAGGTCGCGCTGCTGCCCTACGTGTCCACCACTCGCTGAGAACAGGAGCAGACACCATGAAGCTGATTCTGACTGCTGATGTGGACAACCTCGGTGCGCCCGGCGACACCGTGGAGGTCAAGGACGGCTACGGCCGCAACTATCTGCTGCCGCGCGGGCTGGCGATCGTCGCCACCCGGGGTGCGCAGAAGCAGGTCGAGGGCATCCGCCGAGCGCAGGACGCCCGCCGCGTGCGCGATCTGGGCCACGCCCAGGAGCTCAAGAGCACCATCGAGGGCCTGGAGTCGGTCTCGCTGTCGGTCAAGACCGCCGGCACCGGCAAGTTGTTCGGTTCGGTCACCACCGCCGATGTGGCGAACGCGGTCAAGGCCGCCGGTGGTCCGGTACTGGACAAGCGCAGCATCGAACTGCCGAAGGCACACATCAAGAGCACCGGTAAGCACGGTGTGTCGGTGCATCTGCACCCGGACGTGGTCGCCAAGTTCGATCTGCAGGTCACTGCGGCCGAGTAGTTCCGGCCGAAAACCCGACCGCCTGCTCGCATACTCGTCGAAGACCATCCCCGCGGACCGCGGGGATGGTCTTCGTCTGCCTCCGGTTACGATTGCGGACGATTTGCTGTATTGTCCGGAGGTCGGCGGCCTCCGATCCGGTACCGCCACCAGGCAGTTTTTACCCAGCCTCCCGCGCAGCTGTGGACAAGTCGGTCGCACGACCGGCCGTCGGGGGGTCGACGTCACGCGGCGGGCAGGCGCAGTTAACCCAACACGCCCGGCCATTCATCTTCACGGACACGCCGACGGGATATCGATCCACATGGTGGAGATCTACGAATCCCCAGGTCCACACCGCGATCACGCTGAGGGTGTCTACGTTATCCCCACCCCATGCACAAGGCTTACACAACAGCGGGTGAACTATACCCAAGTTATCCACAGGCATGTCCCCAAAGCTGTTTGATAATCCACAGTTCGGTGGCTTAAGGTTCGTTCCCGCCCCTCTCCGCTCCCGGGTAGCGCAGTGATTCCCGTCCTCGAACCCGGTTAGCCGACGCCGACACGGTCGAATACCCGGCGCCGGAACTCTGTCGGCACCGGGGCGTAGAACTATGGTCATCGCATCGCCGCCGGATGCGGTGCGGACCGGTGGAGCAGAGAGGACGGTCGAGTCGGGTGTCAGTCGTCGACGATCGCGAACACGGCCGCGAACACTCCGACTACACCGACCAGCCCGGTGAGGACTTCGGCCGCCAGCCACCGCACGATATGGCGGCCGAGCAGTCGGTGCTGGGCGGCATGCTGCTCAGTAAGGACGCCATCGCCGATGTGCTCGAGGTGATCCGGCCCGGCGACTTCTACCGTCCCGCCCACCAGGCCGTCTACGATGCCGTCCTCGACCTGTACGGCCGCGGCGAACCCGCCGACCCGGTCACCGTCGCCGCCACGCTGGACCGGCGCGGAGACCTCAAACGCATCGGCGGCGCCCCCTACCTGATCACGCTGACCCAAACGGTCCCCACCGCTGCCAACGCTTCCTACTACGCCGAGATCGTCGCGGAAAAGGCGATCCTGCGCCGACTGGTCGACGCCGGTACCCGCATCGTCCAGTTCGGCTATGCCGGCGCCGACGGTCAGGACGTCGCCGAGGTCGTCGACCGCGCCCAGGCCGAGATCTACGAGGTCACCGAACGCCGCGCCAGCGAGGACTTCCTCCCCCTGGAAGAACTCCTGCAGCCCACGATGGACGAGATCGACTCCATCGCCAGCCGAGGTGGTATGTCCCTCGGCGTCCCCACCGGTTTCACCGAACTCGACGAGGTCACCAACGGCCTGCACCCCGGCCAGATGATCATCGTCGCGGCACGTCCCGGGGTAGGAAAGGCACTTGCGCTTGATACTCCGCTCCCAACACCGTCGGGCTGGACAACGATGGGTGACGTTGCCGTCGGTGATCAGTTGCTCGACGCCCACGGTCATCCGACCAAGGTCATAGCAGCCACCGAGACGATGACCGAGCGACCGTGCTTCGAAGTGGAATTTTCGGATGGAACAACCCTGATTGCCGACGCTGAGCACCAGTGGCTCACTGACACACGCGCATCACGTCGATCCGCACAGCAGGCCGAGAGCAGGCGCAATCGGTATCGGAATCAGCGGACGTTTCCCGCGGTCCGTACCACCGCCGACATCGCGGCAACATTGCGCTGTGATACCGCAGACAAACGGCTCAACCATTCCATTACCAATGCGGAACCGCTCCAGCTCCCCGAACGCGATCTGCTGGTCCCTCCATACACTCTCGGTGCCTGGCTGGGTGATGGTACGTCCGATGCCGCTCAATTGACCACCGCCGACCCCGAGATCGTCCTCGCCATCGAGAACGAGGGACTACTTGTCGTACCGTCGGCGACCGTTGGGTTGCGCTACTCCCTGCGCTTGCCGGCACCCGAGCCAACGCCATCACGAAACTGTGTTGTTTGCGGCAAGCCATTTGTCCCCTTCACCTCCGAGGTGAAGACCTGCGGTCGATCCTGCGGGGGGAAGGCCAGATTCGTGTCGGCGCCATCGGCGCCGCCCAGCTGTCCACACTGCGGCGGTCCTTCGATAGGGCTGCAGGCTTGCCAAAGCTGCCGCAACACCATTGGCACAGTGCAGGCGCGGCTGCGGACTATCGGTGTCCTCGGCAATAAACACATACCTGTCAACTATTTACGCGCATCCGAGCGCCAGCGGCGTGCACTGCTCGCTGGTCTGCTCGACACCGACGGCACAGTGACCCACGGCGGATCCATCCAATTCTCCGTAACAAACAAGCGTCTGGTGACGGATGTCGAAGAACTGATAGTCAGTCTCGGCTACCGCTGCGGACGAAGCACCAAACAGGTTCGCGGGCGCACCCCGAACAGCTCGATCGCCTACACACTCACATTCACCACCGATGACGAGGTGTTCGGGCTCAGTCGAAAGAACCTCCTGCACAAGCAACGGCGCCATGCCACGAATACCGCGCGGTCGAGATCTCGGTTCATCGTCGATGTTCGCCGCGTCGCGAGTGTCCCGGTGCGCTGCGTGGAGGTCGACAACCCCCAACACCTCTACCTCGCCGGTCATTCCATGATTCCCACCCACAACTCCACCCTGGGAATGGATTTCATGCGGAGTTGTTCGGTGCGGCACGGGTTAGCGAGTGTGATTTTCTCGTTGGAGATGAGCCGGACCGAGATCGTCATGCGGTTGTTGTCGGCGGAGGCCAAGATCAAGCTCGGGGATATGCGGTCCGGGCGGATGAGTGACGACGACTGGACCAGACTGGCCCGGCGGATGAGTGAGATCAGCGAAGCGCCGCTGTTCGTCGACGATTCGCCGAACCTCACCATGATGGAGATCAGGGCCAAGGCGAGGCGCCTCAAGCAGCGTCACGATCTGCGGCTCGTGGTCGTCGACTATTTGCAGCTGATGACCTCCGGCAAAAAGGTCGAATCCCGCCAGCAGGAAGTCTCCGAATTCTCCCGGAGTCTGAAACTGCTCGCCAAGGAATTGGAAGTTCCGGTGGTGGCGATCAGTCAGCTGAACCGCGGCCCGGAACAGCGAACCGATAAGCGCCCCATGGTGTCCGACCTGCGTGAATCCGGTTCGCTCGAGCAGGATGCCGATATGGTGCTGCTGTTGCACCGACCGGATGCCTTCGAGCGCGACGACCCCCGCGGCGGTGAGGCGGATCTGATTCTCGGTAAACACCGAAACGGCCCGACGGCGACGATTACGGTTGCACACCAACTGCATCTGAGTCGCTTCGTCGATATGGCGCGGGGGTAGTCCGCGGAAGGCAGCATCCACATCCGCTGATCCGCGGCACGCGCGCAGAGAGGCCGGTCTATGCCCACCGTCGAAACCGTCCGTGGACCAGTCGATTCCGCCGATCTCGGGAAGGTGCTCATGCATGAGCACGTGTTCACGCTGGGAACCGAGATCCGGCAGAACTATCCGCACTATCCGGATCCGTGGGACGAGGATTCGCGGGTCGACGACGGGTGGCGCAACTGTCCGAGATGGTCTCGCGGGGAATCGATTCCATTGTCGACCCCACCGTGATCGGCCTGGGGCGCTATATTCCGCGAATTCAGCGGATCAATGCCCGCGTGGACCTGAATATCGTGGTCGCCACCGGGATCTACACCTACAGCAACGCGCCGATGCAGTTCCAATTCACCGGTCCGGGAAAACCATTCGCCACCACCGTGGATCCGATGACGGAACTGTTCGTGAAGGATATTCGGGACGGTATCGCCGACACCGGCGTGAAGGCGGGCATGCTGAAATGCGCGATCGACGCCCAGGGTTTGACCCGCGATGTGGAGCGCATCATGCGCGCGGTCGGGCAGGCGCATCGGCAGACCGGCACACCCATCACGGTGCACACCCACGCCGGACGCGGTACCGGACTGGTCGCACAACGCGTGCTGGCGGAGGAGGGTGTCGATATGACCAAGGTGGTGATCGGTCATTGCGGCGACAGCTCCGACCTGGATTATCTGCGCGCGATCGCCGATACCGGTGCGATTCTGGGCATGGACCGGTTCGGCATCGACACCATCTGCCCGTTCCAAACGCGGGTCGACACCGTCGCGGCGCTGGTGCGAGCCGGATACGCCGACCGTATGGTGCTGGCCCACGACGCGTCCTGCTACAGCGATTTCTATCCCGAGGCCGACCGCAGGGCAGCCCTCCCGCACTGGAGGTTCACCCACGTCACCGACGATGTCCTGCCTGCCCTGCGCGAACGCGGAGTCACCGAGGAAGACATCACGACCATGCTGGTCGACAACCCGCGCACCTGCTTCTCAGCGCCAGAGTCGGCATAGCTGCCGGGCAGCCGGCGACCGTGGACTTTCCAGCCGGTAACACTTTCGGGCTCATTCCCGACACCATCGGTGACATTCACGGCCCGTCGGGGGGCCAGTCCATCTTCTCTTCGAATCGAGGATCGGGACGTGGCTCTACGCGACTTCTTCGCACGGCACCGCATCGCTTCGGTAGCGGCCGCACCAGCGGTTTTGGGTTTGGCGGCAATTGTCGCCGCATCGTGGGGTCTGATCGGGCCGCAGGCGCGCGACACTCGACTGACCTCGTCGGTCACCCAGTGTCACGATATGGTCACCATATCGGTGGCCGGCCGCAACGACACTCCGGATCCGAAGACCACGGCGATGCTGCTCGACGCCGGCGGCAACGCCCTTCCGGCCGCCCTGTCCAGCGACTATCACAGCAGCTGGGTGGACCCGGTGGTCAA
>JAFMQT010000021.1:0-7154 GCA_017354515.1 Nocardia sp.
CGACCACTACTTCAAGATGTTCCTGAGCTTTCCGGACCTGCTGGCGTCGCTGGCAAAGGTGCTGCTGTTCTGCGCGGCCGTCACGCTCATCCACTGCTACTACGGATACTTCGCCACCGGTGGCCCGGCCGGAGTGGGTGCCGCGTCGGGGCGGGCGATCCGGGCCAGTCTCGTCGTCATCGTGGTGTTGAACTTCGTCATGACCGTTGCCATCTGGGGTCTCAGTCCAGTTCTGATATTCAAAGGATGAGGATGAGCAGGATCGTAAACCAGGATTTCATCCGCGGCTCCGATCGGCGCCAGTTCTGGACGCTGAATATCGCCGCCGTGTCGGTGATCGCCGTCGTCGTGGTGTCCTTCATCGGGTACAAGACCGTGCATCCCACATTCGACTCGTCGAGCACGATCCATGTAGGTGTCGATGTCCCTTCCGTGGCGCCGGGAGTGCACGCGGGGACGAAGGTCATCCTGCGCGGTAACGAAATCGGTCGGATAACGGCATTGACGCGCCGTGCCGACAACACCCTGCGCATGGACCTGTCACTGCATTCCGATGAGGCCCACGGCCTGACCGATGCGATGGACATCGATTTCCGGCCGGAGAACTACTTCGGTGTCACCGCGGTCAATCTGGTCAAGAAGTCGGGCGGGGAGAACCTGGCCTCGGGACAGGTGATGGACCGGACGAATGCCGGCGACTACACGATGTCGACCATGCTCGAAAAGGGTTCGATCGATATCGACGGCTCGTTGACGAACTCGATGATCGAGACCCTCGACAAGGTCATCCGGTATACGGACGGGCTGACCCCGATGATTCAAGCGGGCATCGTCTTCGCCGACCGGGTCGCGAAAACACAGCGGGCGATACCCAGTGTGCTGCTGGGAGATCTGAACAACACCCTGGAGGTGCTGCCAGGATTCAGCCGGCAGTCGATCGAGGCCCTCTACGACCTGTACGACAACAACACCAACCACCTACCGGACGGCACCTGGGGCCGGGACGACGCGTTCTGGTCCGACTTGAACGCCGCGATGGACGCGGGTATGAACGGGCTGTTCGGCGCTGCGGGCTCCCTGCTGAAGACACACGACACCCAGCTCACCCCCGCGACTCACCTGCCGGCGGCGATATTCGGTGCGATGCCGACGCTGATGGCCAACGGTCAAGGCCCGTCGAAGGTGTCGGCCTTGGTCGACCGATACAGCACTGTGTTCACCGGTCCCGATCATGGCAAGACCCTAAACATGAAGCTGATCGTCGATACGCTTCCGGCGGTCACGACACCACTCGCACTGACCGGGCTGCCCACTCCCCCGCACCAGGGGGCGCCACGATGAGCCATTCGACTCGAACGGCCATCGGCCTGCTGAAACTCGCGATTGTCGCCGTGATCGCGGCGCTGTTGTTCGTCATCGTCATCAACGCGATCAAGAATCCGGTCGACAACGCGGCCGGCTCCTACACGGCCGATTTCACCGACGTGTCCGGACTGCACGTCGACGGTGACGTACGAACCAAGGGTGTGCTGATCGGCAAGGTCAAATCCATCAACCTGGAGCGCAGGGGCGAGCAGAACGTCGCCGAAATCGGATTCACCTTGACCAAGCCGTATCGCCTGACCGATAACACCGTGCTCGCGGTGAAATACCAGAATCTGACCGGTATTCGGTACGTCGACCTGTCCGCACCGGGCGATCCCGGAAAGGTCGTGAATCACTTGCCGACGAGTAAGACCAAGCCCTCGTTCGATATCACCACCCTGTTCAACGGGTTACAGCCGGTATTGAGCACGATGAGCACCGACGACATCAACGCGTTCACCCGCAACGCGCTGGCTCTGCTGCAGGGCGACGGTGGTGGCCTGGCGCCGATGCTCGACAGCGTCCAGCAGTTGATGAACTACGCCCGCGATCGCCAGCAGGTGATATCCGCATTGACAACGAATCTGAACCGCCTGGCCACCACGATGGGTGGCAAATCGCGCGATCTCATCGGGTTCCTGCAATCGCTGGAATATCCGATCAGCCAGGCCATGACGGTACTTCCCTTGTTCGGCAAGACCGCCGACCTCGGCCCCGGCTTCACGCGACCTGTCGACAATATGATGATCGATCTCGGTTTGAGTCCCGAAATGAACGTCGACACCTTGGTCTCCCATGCGTTCTCGACGGCCTCGGCGGCGCTGTCGACACTTCACCTGCTACCGGCAGCCTTTGCCGGACTGCAGATCCCGGCACTGAAGTCGAATCCCGGTGCGATGTCGTGCAGTCACGGCGTCGCGAAACTTCCCACCGACGTGCGAGTGCTCCTGAATGGCAGCGAGGTTGTGTTATGCAATCCCCACTGAACGGAAGTGTGAGAATACTCCGGCTTTTCGCGGCCCGGCTGCGGAATATCCGTGGCACCAGCGCACTGGTCGGCGCGGCGGTGGTTCTCGTGGTCGTGGTCGCGTTGGTCGCGGCGGCGGTGATCTTCGTGCACCCACTCGGACGCCGGCAGATCGCTTTCGAGACAACCGATGCCGGGGCGCTGACCTCGGGGGAGGACGTCCGGGTCGCCGGAATAGCGATAGGCAAGGTGACCGGCCTCGAGATCGGGCCGAAAACCGTGAAGGTCGATATGAGCGTCGACAACTCGACCTTCATCGGCTCCGACTCCACGGTCGATGTCCGGATGCTGACACCCGTCGGTGGATATGCGGTGACAGTGACATCGGCCGGCAGCACCGCGCTCCCGTCCCACGGTGTCATTCCCGCCGAGCGGGTTCAGGTTCCGTATTCGATCGCCGACGTGCTGCAGGCGGCACCCCACGTGACGGACCAGATGAACGGCGGCACGGTCGACGCGAATGTCGACCAGATCGCGACCGCCCTGCAGCACAACAACACGTCGTTCAAGTCGATCATCGACGGCCTGAACAGCATCGCCACGGTCATGGATCACCAGCGCGACCAGGTGCACCGGATCATGGATTTCAGCGCGGAATACCTGCGGGCGTTCAACCAGAGCCGTGATTTCGTCTTCGAATTACTGCGCCAGATCGACATCGTCGTCGCCACCTACGACGCCTCGCTGGCCGGATTCGACGAGACCTACGACCGGCTCGGCGACATCCTCGAGCGGATGGTTCCGCTGTTGAAGTTCTATCTCGCGCACAAGGCCGAGCTGCGGACCGCTATCACCAACGCCCGCAACGCGATCGGCGATCTCGAGCACCAGCTCGGTCCCGCTCTGAACAACCTGAAGGGCCTGAAGCAGCGGCTGGAGGCCTGGCTCGGTCCCCAGGGTGTGAAGGCGATCGGCGGCGGAATGCTGATGGCCTCCGATATCTGTGTCCCGTCTCCAGGTCGGACGTGCTGATATGCGGATGAGACGAAAGACCGTGATCCTCGCGGCCGCCGCGGCGGTCGTTGTCGCCGGCGGCGGGTACGCGTTCGCGATGACCATGGACTCGGGTGATACATCCGTGCACGGCTACTGCGCCGAAATGCCCGACGCGGTGGGCCTGTATCCGGGCAACCCGGTGACGCAGATGGGATACAAGGTCGGCGCCGTCGACCGCATCACCTCCGAGGGCGATCATGTCGAGGTCACCTACACCCTCGATTCCGGTCGCAAGTTTCCCGCCGGCGTCAAGACGGTGACGCGGTCGAAATCGCTACTCGCCGACCGGAGTCTGGAACTCGTCGGGAACTATTCGTCGGGGCCGACGCTGCATCCGGGCCGATGCACGGCGCTGGACCACAGCTTCACACCGAAGAGCATCTCGGAGATCACCGGTTCCGCGTCGAACTTCCTCGCGGCGGTCGCGCCGTCCAACGGTAAAGAGAGCGTTCAGAACGCACTGACCGGTTTGGCCGCGGCGCTGCGAGGCAACGGAGCGGACGCCGAAGGTCTGATGCGACACGCCGCGTCGGCGATGAACAGCCCGGACCAGATGCTTTCCGATATGGGCGCCTCCATCATGAACATGGCTCCGCTGACGGAGGAGACCTTGCAACGCTGGTCGGAGCTGCGTTCGCTGCTGGATCAGTTGCCGGGCGTACTGCCGGCCGCGAGTAACGACCTGCTGCCCGGCGCCGCGCAGGTCACCGTGGGAGCCGGCTACCTGTTGAACGTGCTCCGCGACATCCAGCAGAACTACGGCGATCTCATCTGGCCCACCGTGCACCTCGGCGTGACCCCGCTGGTGCATCTGGCGGCCACCCACGCCAAGGACATCGCCGGTCTGCTGGATGTCATTCCGCCTGTCGCGGCCTTCATGCGCCAACAGTCGAATTCGAAGACCGGCGGGATGGCCATCACATATGCCCCGCCGACCGTTCAGCTCGGCCCCGGCACCCACGCGGCGACGGCCTCGCTGCTGGATCTGGTGCTGGCGAAGAAGGAGGGCCGATGAGGGTGGACAAACGTTTCGTTACCCGGGCCGCGGCGGGACTTCTGTGTGCCGGTGTGCTGGCAACCACCTCGTGTTCGCTTGGGCCGAAGGATCTTCCGGTTATCGGATCGCAGGCGCCCTCGGGTGGATACGCGATCACGTTGCATTTCGCCAATGCGATGAATCTGCCCGCGGGCGCCTACGTCATGCTGGACGGACTGCAGGTCGGCAAGGTGGAGAAGATCGATGTCACCAGCTCCGACCTGACCGTCACCGCGGGATTGAATCCGGGCACCCGGGTGCCTGCCGATGTCCATGCGACGATCCGGCAGGACACACTGCTCGGAGACACCTATATCGGATTGGATCGGGGTCCGGACACCGCGAACGTCGGATTCCTGCACACCGGCGGGTCGATTCCCGAGAGCCAGACATCCTCACCTCCGCAGTTGGAGGACACGATGGCCGTGCTGGCGAATTTCGTGAACGGCGGCAGTATTCAAAAGGTCGAGGACATGATGTCCCGAATCAATGCCGTGATGCCCGTGGTCGAGGACATCCGGCAATTGTCCACCGTAATGACCGGCGATATCCACGATCTGGGGCATAACACCGCCACCATCGATGGGACGCTCAACGGCCTGAGCGACACCGCGAGTGCGGTGTCCGACAAATCGAACACGCTGAATCTGGTGCTGTTCAACGACAAGGCACAACGCTACTGGCAGATTTCCAATCACGAGATCCTCGGTCACGTCGGTCCCGGACTCCCCTCGGTCGGAAGCCTGTTCTTCAACGGGTACTGGCTGGTCCCGATGCTGGACTCACTGGCCGCGACGGTTCATACCGGGCGGCTGACCTTCGATGGCGCACCGACCGCGATCGACAAGGTGAACTCGTTCGTGCGCAACGTCATGCTGCCGTTCGCGCAGAACCCATCGGTCGATATCCGGTCGATACAGGGCCCGGGCGGTGACCAGATGGTGGGCGATGTCGAGAACGTTCTCCGCATGCTGGGGGCGATGAAATGATCAACCGCACACTGGTTTCGGTAATCGGAATGGTGACGATCGCCGCCGGGTCCTTCGGATATATGTACAAGGCGGGTATGCCGTTCCCGGACGTCGGGGACTTCGATACGGTCACGATGTCGCTGCCCGACACCAACGGTCTGGTGGTCGGTTCGCCGGTACTGCTGCGCGGAATTTCGATCGGGACGATATCGAAGGTGCGATCGTCGGCGGACGCCATCACCGTGCAATGGCAGCACGACAAGAAATATCCGGTCCCGGTGGCAAGCGATTACCGGGTCGACAACCTCTCCGCGCTGGGCGAAAGTTATATCGCTGTCCTGCCCACCACCGGAGGCGGTCCCTACCTGGGCGCGAACGCCGACCTGAGGACCACGAAGGTCGTTGTGCCGCCGACCATCAAGGAACTGTCGGCCCGGCTCACTCACCTGTTGGAGCAGGTCGATCCGAACCGCATCGCCGATATTTTCCGGGAAATGAATGTCGCACTGCCCGATGACGTCGATGTCCTGGGCAACCTGTCGCATGCCGGGACGGTCCTGGCGAATGTCGTCAACCAGCAGGCCGGTTCCTTGACCAAACTCCTGTCTACTATTCAGCCGCTGCTGCGGGACAGCTCGTGGATGCGCCAGGATCTCGTCGGCATCGGCCGTTGGACGCCGAACACCAGCCTCGCGCTCAGCCACCTCTACAACGGCTACGACTGGGCCCGCGGCTTCGGAATGACGCAGGCTGCCAACGAGGGAGCGACTCCGGTACTCGAGCAGACGCAGAAATTCCTCGACGACAGCTCGGGCGATCTGCAGACCCTCGGTGTCGACCTGTTGCCCGGCACCCAGGCGGGCGCCGCGGCCCTGCGGACGGTCGACGTCGGACGATTCCTCGACAACGCGCTGGCGGCCGTCGATTCCGGCAACAGTCTGACCGTGCACGTCCAGACCCCCGGGAGGTAAGCGCATTTCCGGGTAGCGCAACGGGTTCCGATTCGAATACGACCACGAAGGATTCAATCATGACAAGCAGTACCTCAGTGACCGACGAAACGGCGGAAGCACAAGCGGCGGACCCGGATTCCGAGCAGCCTACCGAGGCCGAAGAGCCCGGGAAGAACAAGCGTTCGGCCGGCCTCACGATCGCGGTCCGGGCCCGGCGGATGGGTGACTCCTCGATCTCGCTCACGAGACTTCTGACCGGTGTCGTCATTGCGGCCTGCGTCATCGCCTGCGCCGTGCTCGGCTGGAGAATGCACAGCAAGTCGAACGAAATCGACGGTCTGCACCGCCAGGCCGCCGACTCCGCGCACGCGGAATCGGTCGCGCTGGACTACGCCACCGGCGCCGCCGATATGGACTTCCACAACCTGGCGAGTTGGCGGGGCAAGCTGACCAAGGGCACCACCCCCGAATTGTCCAACCGGCTGACGCAGGCGTCGAATTCGATGGAGCAGATCATCACGCCGCTGCAGTGGACCGCCACCGCGAAACCCATTGCGGCGAAGGTGCGTTCGGAGTCCGGCGGGCTGTACACGGTGGACTGCTTCGTCAATGTGATGACGAAGAATCAGCAGGCGCCGGACGGAATCACCTCGACCGCCACATACAAGCTCACCATCGACTCGAATCACAACTGGGTCATCACCGATATCTCGGGCATCGACTCCGCCCTGGCAACGAAGTGACGAAGGCGGGCGCGCTCGGTGGAGTGCGCTTTCCCGGATGTGCGCAGACGACGAGGTCCCCGG
>JAFMQT010000021.1:7164-19322 GCA_017354515.1 Nocardia sp.
CGGCCTGGGACCTCGCGGTTCGGTCGTCGCTTCGCCTCAGGTTGCGATGGGGCTCGGGCCGCCCATCAGCAGTGCCGGTGTGGCGTCGGGGCCGTGCCGGCCGTCGAACTCGGTGAATGTCCGCTCGATCTCACGGTGCACCTCGAGCACCAGAGGTTCCCATTCCCGGTGGGTGATGATCAGGAACTGCTCGTTCCGCATCGCCTCGACAACCTGCTGCCCCACCCGGTCGGGGTCCGCGCCCTGGGCCAGCAGCGCGCTGTTCTGCTCCGCCACAGCGGCATTGGGTGCACGGCCGAGCAGCTTGGCCTGCCCTTCTTCGGCATTGGCGCCGATCCGGGTGTGCACCGTGCCGGGGCACAACAGGGACACGCCGATGTCGGTGCTTCGGAGTTCATCGCGCAGCACCATGGAGAAGCCGACGCTGGCAAACTTCGACGAGACGTAGGCCCCGACGTTGACCATCGGCACCAGACCCGCCATGGATGCGGTGTTCATGATGTGCCCGCGCCCGCCACGACGTTTGAAGCGCGGCAGGAAGACCGAGACGCCGATGAACTGCGCGTCGGAGTTGATTCGGTGCACCCAGCGCCAGACTTCCAGGGGTGTCTCATCGACCGGTCCGCCACCGTTCACTCCGGCGTTGTTACACAGGATCGAGATCGGCCCGAGCGCTTCCTCGGCGCGATCCGCGGCGGCCTCCCACTGCCCGGCGTCGGTGACATCGAGTTCCACGGCGACGACGGGGCCCCCGGCGGCGGCCAGTTCCGCGGCGACGTCCGCGAGCCGCGCGCCGTCGATATCGGCGAGTGCGACCTTGACGCCGTCGGCGACCAGTGCGCGGGCGATGCCGAGCCCGATTCCCGAGGCCGCTCCGGTCACGAATGCGGCTTCTCCGCTGGGCCAGGTCATATCAACTCCAAACTGTCGATGGGCGCGTCCGCCTATCAGAATTAGGTGCGCGCCAACGGCTTTCAACCCGCCAAACGTCGGTATTCCGGCGCGATCAGACCGCCGTTCGTACGCGTCCACGTGGAGTTGACGATGTCAACCGGTCGGCACCGGCTAATCCGGATAGATCACCGTCGGCCACTTCGCGGAGCGGGTGATGTTGCCGCCAAACGACTCGGCTACGATAAACCGCCGTTTAACGATACGTTGCTTGATGTACCTATATTTGCGTCCGCTGTGAGTTGCTGAAGTTCATGCCGCACAGCTCGTGGGAGACTCGTGACGATGACAGCGCATCAGAGCTTCGGTCATATCGATCAGCGTCGACTCGCTGATCTCCTCGGCCGACCGGTCACCGCGGTGCGGAACCTGGGCGCCCGGCATTCCTGGACACTGCATCGCGTCACGCTCGCCGATGGTCTCGAGGTGTTCGTGAAGGCCGGCTCCGCTCGAGCCGAGGTGTTCGCCGCCGAAGCGGCGGGGCTGCTATGGCTGGGTGAGAACGCTCCAGCACACCTGGTGCCCGAGGTGCTGGCCGTAAGCGACGGATCGCTGGTGCTGCCGTGGATTTCAGCCGACGAGCCCACACCGGCCGCCGCCGAACAATTCGGCCGCGACCTGGCCGTTCTCCATACACAACCGGCCCCCTGCTATGGCGCCGACTGGCCCGGCTATATCGCCGACCTTCCGCTCGACAACACGCCCTCACACGGATCCTGGGCACAGTGGTACGCCCAGCGCCGATTGACACCGTTCCTACGACTCGGTGGCACGCACCTCGCACCGGACGAAATCCGGGCCGTCGAACAGGTCATCGCCGATATCGACCGATTCGCGGGCCCGCCCGAGCCTCCCCGCCGAATCCACGGCGACCTCTGGTCCGGCAATGTGCTGTGGTCCCACGGCCACGGCGTAGTAATCGACCCCGCCGCACACGGCGGACACCGCGAGACCGACCTGGCCATGCTCGCCCTGTTCGGCACACCCCACCTCGGCCGCATCCTCGCGGCCTACAACGAAACACTCCCCCTCGCCGACGGCTGGCGCGACCGCATCCCCCTCCACCAACTACACCCTCTACTGGTCCACCTGGCCCTCTTCGGCGCCGGCTACCGGCAACAGGTCGTCGACACGACCACAGCCATCCTCACATCGGCACGCTGAGGTCGCCCGAAAGATGCAGCAGCACTGCGTATTCGGCGCTCGATCACCCTTCCGCGCCGGTCGGCGGGTCGACCGGTTCGACGCCCAGCTCGTCGGAGTACTGCTTGTTCAGGTCGGTCCAGCCGTGGTTCATGGCGTCCTTGCCGACGATCGGGCCGATCGGAGTTCCCGCCAGCAGGAACGCGGCCACGTCGAGGCAGATGTGCCAGCCTGCCGCCATCATCGCCGCCCGCGGGCGTTCGGAGAGCCGGTGCGTCAAGCGCAAGTGGGTGCCGGAGCCGTTGTCGGTCAGCTCCCAGCGCAATACGTCGGGGCCCCAGGTGAATTCGAGGAGTTTCGGCCGGTCGGCCGCAGTGATCCGACCCGGCTGCTCGTGCCGGGTATCACCGTCGGCCATGATGAGCGTGACCGGGCCGACAGTGGTCAGTGCGCGGTCGGCGGTGTAGGGAGCCCATTGGCTGAGCTCGTCGGGGTTGGTGAGCGCGGCCCAGATCGCCTCGCGGCCCTGTGGGAATTCGCGGGTGAAGACGAGCGCCCAGCGGCCGCCCTCCTCGATCAGATCCACCGGCTGCAACGGACCGGCCTGGTATCGGGGTGTGGTCATGAGGACTTGTCCTTCCGGTCGAGATGCCGCCCGAGGGCGTCGAGGTGGTGATCCCAGAGCCGCAGATACGGACTCAGCCAGGCATCCAACTGCTCGAAGGGATCGGGGACGAGACGGTAGATCCGCTTCTGCGCCGCGACTTCGCAGCTGACGAACCCCGAATCCCGAAGCACGCGTAGATGTTTCGAGACAGCGGGTTGCGGCAACCGCAGGCGCTCGACGAGTTCGCCCACGGTCGCCTCCCCGATCCGCAGCTGCTCGAGAATCCGGCGACGCTGCGGTTCGGCCACTACAGAGAACAGATCGACCGCCACGCTATCGAATATACTCATGCAGGTATATACCTGGCAAGGAATATTTGTGCGGAACAACTCACGCCGCGGACCGCCGCTACCGTGGGGACCACTGAGTCGCGAAGGGGCACGGGACGTGACCGAACCATATGCGCACGGAATGCTCGATGTCGGGGATGGCAACCAGATCTACTGGGAGTGTTGCGGAAACCCGAACGGTAAACCTCTGGTGGTACTGCACGGCGGCCCGGGGCAGGGCTGCAACGAGCGTATGCGGGCGGGTGAGGCTCTTCAGGAGTACCGCATCGTTCTCTACGACCAGCGTGGATGCGGGCGAAGTACGCCGCACGCCGCCGACCCCGCCACGGATATGCGATTCAACACCACCGCCCACCTGGTCGCCGACCTCGACCGGCTGCGCGAACACCTGGGCGTCGACCGCTGGCTACTGCGGGGCGGTTCATGGGGATGCACCCTGGCCCTGGCCTATGCACAGCGGTACCCGCACCGGGTTTCCGAGATCGTGCTGTCGGCGATTTCGACAACCCGCCGCCGCGAAATCGATTGGCTCTACAGCGGACTGGCGCGATTCTTCCCCGAGGAGTATGCGCGGTTCGCGGCCGTGGCAGGCAGCGCCGAGGATGTAGTCGCGGCTTATGACCAGCTCCTGCGGCATCCGGACCCTGAGGTTCGGCATGCGGCCGCCGCCGCGTGGGCCCGGTGGGAGACTACGGTCCTATCACTGGAACCGGATGCCGAGCCCACCTCGTTCAGCGGTCCGGTCGACGATCACCTGTTGGCGATGACCCGGATCTGCGCACACTACTACGCGCACTACGGCTGGCTCGACGATGGCGAACTCATCACGCGCGCAGGCATATTGGCCGAAATTCCCGGGGTCCTGGTACACGGCCACCTCGACCTGAGTTGCCCCGTCGACACCGCCTACGAACTGGCACGCGCATGGCCGGGCGCGGAGCTGTTCGTCTGCGATCGATCCGGGCACCGCGCGAGCCCGGCCAAACGCGAGTACATCCGCGACGCTCTCACCCGCTTCGCGCGCAGACAGTGAGACGCGTTTCGAATGAACGGCGTGTCAGCCGGCGCGGCATCGGACCGAGGCCGAACGCGGTTGCCGAACACACTGGACTCGATCATTTTCGGCCGCAAGCCAATTGCCCCGCATCCCAATTATGGGGACATCAGTGCCGGTTGTCTGTGGTACGAACGGATGACAGACACAGTCCATTCGGCCGAGCAGACTGTGCGCTGGGCCCGCCCGCACGATTTTCGGTCCATTCGAAAACGGAATCGCGACGTCACGGTTAACGATTCCGACCCGGAGTTCGATTAAACGCGTCGAGGCAGGGCCCCGCAGGTTACTGATTCGACTAGCGAAGGACTGATCGATGCACGATCGATCACACAGAACGACCGGTCGGTACCGGATACTCGGGGGTACGGGAAAACCGCGGATCCTACGGAATCTCGCGGTGACGGGAACGGTCGCACTACTCACCGCCGTCTCCGCTGTGCTGGCCGGCGGCGCCGCCGCCGCACCGGACAAACCTTCGGCAGTCACCTCAATCACCACAGCGGGCCGCACCTGGCATCTGATGGTGCATTCCGAATCGATGCGCAAAGACGTCGAAGTCGAGGTGCAACGACCAGCTGATGAATCCCGGCCCGCACCCGATCTGTATATGCTCAACGGCCTGGATGCCGGTGAGGGAACCGCAAATTGGAACGACCGGACGAACGTATTCCAGTGGCTGGCCGATAAACAGGTCAATGTCGTCGAGCCGATCGGCGGCGGCGCCAGTTATTACACCGACTGGGAAAGGCCCGATCCCGCGCTGGGAATCAACAAGTGGAAGACATTCCTCACCGCGGAACTGCCGCCGTTGATGGATAAGGCGCTACGGTCCACCGGCCACAACGCGTTGGCCGGGCTGTCGATGTCCGGCACCTCGGTATTGCAGCTGGCCGAGGCCCGGCCCGGGCTGTGGAAGAGCGTCGCCGCGTACAGCGGGTGCGCGCAGATCGCCGACCCGGCCGGCCGGGAGGCCGTCAAACTCGTCGTCGAGACCTGGTCCGGCGGCAGGATCGAGAATATGTACGGCCCACCCAGCAGTCCGCTGTGGGCCGAGAACGATCCGGTCATCCACGCCGACCGGCTCCGTGGCACCAACCTGTACGTCTCGACCGGTAACGGCATTCCACAACCGCGGGATGTCCAGTTCTACACCAGTAACGCGCCCGGACCCGATGGCATCGAGAACCTCGGTCTCGGCATGGCGATCGAGGCCGGCGTCGACTGGTGCACACACAACCTGAAGAGCAGACTCGACTCGTTGCGCATCCCCGCGACCTATCAGTTCGACCCGGTCGGCACCCACAACTGGCCGTATTGGGAAGCGGCACTGCATAATTCGTGGCCGGTACTGGCGCGGGGAATGGGGCTGCCGAACTGAGCCGGAGTCCCCGGGCACCGATCCGCGTCGCGGTTCTCCAATAATCCACCCTGGCAAACATTTTCGGCCAGAATGTGTTCCGTGACCAGACTCGAGCATTATGTAGGAAGTATCCCCAGACAGTTGATGACCGGCGACGAAGCTGTCCTGCGATGGTTCGCCGACAACAGTGCCGGGCATCCGGTGACCGGCCTGCCCTGCGATCTCGATCCGGAATGGATCATCGACTACCTTCACGAGCGCAAGGACCACGATGACGTCTTCGAGGTGGTCCACGCCGGCGACTACGCCGATTACGACCATTTCCCGAGCTACGGTCTGCGGCGCGGGGCGAAGCTGGAGCCCCGGCACGTCTCGATGAATCGGCTCGAGCGGATCGGTAAGGTGGTTGCCGCGTTCGACGCGGTGCGCGCCGACCGACCCGAGCTGGCCGACACGAAACTGCAGCTGAGCCAGCCCAATCCGCTGGATCTGGCGATGTTCGTCTTCGCCGGTGCGGCGGTGTCGGCCGGTTTTCCGCTCGGGCGGGCGCTGCGCCGGACCGATGTGGTGGTGGCCGCGCTGCGGGCGCTGCCGGTGTTCACCGAGGCCGTGCTCCAGGAGATCTCGGAGGTCGACTCCCGCTACGGCGATCGGGTGGTCTGGCAGGTGGAATCACCGTTCGCGCTGCTGGGCATGGTCAAAGCCGATCAGCTGAAGTCGCGGTGGGCGGCCGCGCCACTGCTGGGCGGTCAACTCGCCGGACTGCTCACCGGGATCGACAAGATCGGCGCCGCGACCACGGTGCATCTGTGTTACGGCGACTATCAGCACAAGGCACTGCTGAGCCCGCGTTCGCTGGCCCCCGCGGTCACCCTGCTCGACCACACCGCGCGACGCCTGCGTAAGGCGGGTACTCCGCTTCCGCCGGTGCATATTCCGTGCGCGTTCGGCGCCGAACCGGCTCCCCAGAATCCCGGGTTCTACGCACCGCTGCGCCGCCTCGATCCGGAGTGGAAGGTCATCGCGGGCGTGGTGTCCTCGGAGTCCGAGGCCGCCAGCGCCTCCGCCCTGGAGTTGTTCGAGGCGGCCGCCGGACGCACCGCCTACGGCGTCGCGACCGCATGCGGTCTCGGGCGCTGCGATGTTGCCGGCGCCAGGCAAGCCGCCGCAACGATGGGGGCGTTGGCCTCCGAACCCACCGAGGGCTGATACCGCACCCGCACCGCCCCGATGGCCGCACCCGCGGGTGCGGCCATCGGGTTCGGCCCCAACACCCCACTTCCCCCGACGACCAGCGCGTTTCAGGTACGTTCAGGGCGATTGCACTCGAATGCCACCCGAGAAACAGACATTGGTCGTAATCTGGATGGGTCGAGAAAGTGGGGTGATTCCGGACGAGCCAGGTGGTCATCGTCGACCACTCCTTCCCCCCTTCCTCCCGGGGACCTCTCCGAAATCCACTCTGCCGCAACGCAATGCCGCGTTCACGCAGCGACGCAGATCACACTGTCGCCGTCGGGAGTATTCCTGTGCACTATGAGCTATTTTCCAGCTACCACCAATAGGTATGCAATCTAGGCGTAAAGTGCTGTTGCATTTGAAGATTCGAGTGCAAATGGTATCGTGGTTCACCGTGTGCCGGACCTGAGTTAATAAGTGGCTAAGATCATTTCACGGTTTCTGTCGCAGGGGCAATGCCGAGATCGATCAGGCAGCCGAGGCGTGGTGCACGCTCTATTCGTACGCAGTTCCAAGGAGTTGCCATGGGGAACAACGAAATTCCGCACGTACTGGTCGTCGGCGGTGGTCCTGCGGGTTCTACCGCGGCGGCACTGCTCGCGCGGTCCGGGTTGCGCGTCACCCTCTTGGAACGAGATACGTTCCCGCGCTACCACATCGGAGAATCGCTGCTGGCATCGTGCCTGTCCACACTGCGGGTCTCCGGCGCCTACGACAAGGTCGCCGCACACGGATTCCAGATCAAACGCGGCGGTTATTTCCAGTGGCAGAACGACACCTGGCTACTGGACTGGTCCAAACTGGTCGACGCCGAAGCGTGGTCATGGCAGGTCGACCGCGCCGAATTCGACGATCTACTGCTGCGCAACGCCGCCGACCAGGGCGCCGAGGTGATCGAACAGGCGACCGTCCGCACCGTCCTGTTCGACGGTGAACGCCCCACCGCCGCGGAATGGGTGAAGGCCGGCGACGACACCGTACGCACCCTCGAATTCGACTTCCTCGTCGACGGCACCGGCCGAGATGGCCTGCTGGCCAAACATTTCGGTATGCGCCGCCAGCACCCGGCCTTCCGTAACGTCGCGGTCTGGTCGTACTGGAAGGGGGCGAGCCTGCACCCCGACAGCCCCGAGGGTGCGATCAATGTCGTATCCACCGAGGAGGGCGGCTGGTTCTGGAACATCCCGCTCGCCGACGGCCGCACCAGCGTCGGGTACGTGGTGTCGGCGAAGCTCGCCGCCGAGAAGTTACGCGGGGACTCGCGAGAGTCCTTCTACCTGAAGACCATCGGCGACAGCAAGCCCATGTGCGAGATGCTCGAGGGTGCCGAGCAGATCGCCGATGTACGTGCCGAACAAGATTATTCGTATGTCGCGGACCGGTTCTGCGGCCCCGGCTACGTCCTCGTCGGCGATGCGGCCTGCTTCCTGGATCCGCTGTTGTCGACCGGCGTGCACCTGGCGACCTATTCCGGTCTGGTCTCGGCCGCGGCGATCGCGACCACCCTGCGCGGTGAGATGACCGAGGCCGACGCCCTCGCCTACTACGAGTACACCTACCGCCGCGGCTACACCCGGTTCCTGTCACTGGTCTCGCGCATGTACGAGCACTACATCGGCTCGGAGGAGTATTTCGCGCACGCGCACAAGCTCACCGACGTGCACGAGGGCGATTCGCCCGAGCAGTCGTTCACCCGGATCATGGCCGGGCTCACCGATGTCGGTGAGACCACCGGCGAGCAGGACCGGACCGGGACCGAGGTGATCGTCTCCGAGGCCGAACGCCTGCACACCTCCCCCGACACCGACGGTGTCAACATCAAATATATGGGCGGACTGGATATGTCGCCGGTGTGGGACCACTGGCGCGATCCGCTGTCGGACACCTCGATGGGCGATATCCGGATCACCACCGAACCGGTGTTCGGCCTGACCACCCGCCCGCGCACCGATGCCGAACGCGACGCGGTGGCACGACCGGTGCTGCCACCCCGCGACGGCGCCGCGGCGGCCCTGTAGCGGCGGCGTCATCAGGACTCCCCGGTGCGAACCGATACACGGAGTCGACGGTGACCGTCATCGGCCCCGGCCCAGCGGATGTACCGGCATCCGGTGGGCCGGGGTTCGGAACGGACACCGCCGCACAGATAGAACGTTTCCACGACCCGAACACCCGTGCGCTGCTGGCGAATACGGGGCTCACCACAACGGCACTGGAGCGACTGCTCGGCGTGGAACTGAGTGTGCGAGTGCTACGCCAGGACGAGTCGACGACGGCCGGACTGCCGCCGTACATCACCGGCGCTCTCGGACTGTGTGATACCGATCGCGCCCTGATCCGGCACTCCCGGTTGCTCACTCCGGATCTCGACGTCGTGTCGATCAATTACGTTGTGGCCGCGGCCGAACCGGCGCAGACAAACGGCATCGGCGATCTGCGCACCCCCATCGGCCACGGGCTGATCGCCCGCGGTATGTCCCAGTACCGCAGGGTGCTGTGGGCCGGGGTCAGAACCTGGCCGGACGGTCGCGAATGCGCCGCCAAGGCCTACGTGATGGTGCTGGACGAGCGCCCCGCGTGCTACATCCGCGAGTCGTTCGATCCCGATATGGTGCCGTCGGCGCGCGGCCTCATCGCGAGCACGGTCTGATCGCGAGGAGATATTCGTGCACGTTCCCACCGTGATGATCCTGCTCGATCTGGTACTCATCATGGCGGTCGCTCACCTGCTCGGATGGCTGGCCGGCAAGCTCGGCCAGCCACCGGTGATCGGCGAGATCGCGGCCGGAATTCTGGCCGGTCCCACCGTCATCGGGCCCCACATGTCCGCGATGTTGTTCCCGCGAGATGCCCGCCCGGCGCTGACGCTGCTGGCCGATATCGGGGTGGCGGTATTCATGTTCGTGGCAGGTCTGGAACTCGATCGCGGCATCTTCGGCGGCGCGCGCCGTTCGATTCCCGCGGTATCGGCGGCGGCCTACCTGGTGCCGTTCGCCTTGGGATCGGGCGTCGCGATCAGCGTGCTGGCGCGCCATCAGACCGGTAATCGGCTGCATTTCGCGCTGTTCGTCGGCTGCGCGCTGGCGGTCACCGCGTTCCCGGTCCTAGCTCGAATCCTGCACGACCGCAAGCTGATTCGCACCGAGATCGGGCAATTGAGCCTGGCCTGCGCGGCCGTGGTCGACATCCTCGCGTGGGCGGTGCTGGCACTGGTACTCGCACTCGCCCACCCGGGCGGCACCCAGTGGCGGCTGGCCCTGCTGATTCCGCTGGTCGCCATGCTGTGGTGGATTCTGCGGCCGCTGCTCGGGCAGGCCGCGCGGATCGGCACCCAGCAGACGATGATCGTGCTCGGTGTCGGCGGTGCGCTGACCCTGGCGGCGATCACCGAATGGATCGGATTGCATTTGATCTTCGGCGCCTTCGCATTCGGGGTGATCTTTCCGCGCGAACGCCGCCGCACGGTGGAATCGGGCGCCCGGGTGCTGAGCGCGATCCTGCTGCCCGGATTCTTCGTGGTCGCCGGTCTGGCGGTCGATCTCGGTTCGCTCGACGCCACAGCGATCACCGAACTCGTGGTGATCGTCGCGGTCGCGATCGCGGGTAAGGCCGGCAGCGTTTACCTGGCCGGCCGGCTGACCGGGATGCCGTCGCGGCCGGCGGCGGCGGTAGCGGCGCTGCTCAACACCCGGGGCCTGACCGAACTGGTCATCTTGAACGTGGGCCTGACCACGGGGCTCATCGGGCCGGAACTGTATTCACTCCTGGTCGTGATGGCGTTGGTGACCACGGCCTCGACCGCGCCGATGCTCCGACTGGTCGGTATGGCCCATGGGCCCGATCTGCCGGAATCGACTGATACCCAACCGGATCCGCACAATGAGGGGTATCCGGTGGTCAAGGCCCGGTGACATCCGCTGGAGCGGGTGCTACTCGACATTAATCAGCAGCCACGGCGGTGTCGCTGCTATGTTGCACTGTGTGGGCGAATCGCCAGGTAGCACGGAGCGGGTCGATGACGACCGCGGATCCGCCGTCCGCGCCAGGACCCGTCATACCGCCGTCCTCCGGTTACCCGTCTGAGCGCGGCAGCCAGCCGCCCATGCGCTCGTCGAATTCCTGTTCCATCCATCTGGAGTCACGTCTTTGACCACACCACAGCATCCTCTGTCCGAGCCCTACACCACGGCGACCGGAATACAGCCGGTCCCCCCGCCCTCGCCGGCCGATATCAGCACCGACCGATTCGCCATGTACACCGACGAATTCGTCGCCGATCCACACGCCGCCTACGAGCAGATGCGTCGTAGTCACCCCGCCCTGGTCCCGGTGGACCTGGCGCCCGGTGTGCCGGCGACGCTCGTCATCGACTACTCGGTCGCGGTTCGCGTCCTCAACGACCCCGACCACTTCCCCGCCGATCCGCGCACCTGGCAGAAGACCATTCCGCAGGATTCACCGGTCCGCCCGATGATGGAGTGGTTCCCGGCGGCCCGGTTCAACACCGGCGCCACCCATGCCCGCTATCGGGAACCGTCGGTCGCCGCGATCGACAATATCGATATCAACGGAGTTCCCGCGGTGGTGGAGAAGTCCGCCGTCCCGCTGATCAACGCGTTCTGCGAGCACGGATCCGCCGACCTGGTGATGCAGTACGCCTTCCCGCTGGTACTCGAGGTGCTCAACCGGATGTGTGGCTGCCCCACCGAGATCGGCACCCGGGTCGCCGTCGGTATGGCCGCCCGCTTCGACTCCGACGCCGTCAAGGCCAAACAGGGTATGGAGATGGTCAAGGAGGCGCTGATGGAGCTGATCGCGCTCAAACGCGATCAGCACGGCGACGATGTCACCTCACGCCTGGCGCACCATCCGAACCACCTCAGCGATATGGAGGTGTTCGCGCAGCTGATGTCGTTCTACGGTGCGGGATTCGAAGCGCAGCGCAATTTGATAACCAATGCGCTGACGCTCATCCTCACCGATGAGCGCTTCCACTTCGGCGATGTCCTCGGCCGCAATCTGTCGACCTCCGACGCGCTCGACGAAATCCTGTTCAACGATCCGCCGATGGCCAATTTCTGCACCACCTATCCGCGGCAGCCGACCATGATCGACGGTGTCTGGCTGCCGGCCGATCAGCCGATCGTGATCAGCCTCGCCGCCTGCAACAACGACCCGAAGATTCGCGGCGAGGCCACCAGCAGCATCGGCAACCGCTCCCATCTGGCCTGGAGCAGCGGACCGCACACCTGCCCCGCCAAATCGGTGGCCTATGTGACCGTCCAGAACGCCATCGATCAGCTCTTCGACGCGCTCCCCGACATCCGGCTGGCCGTCGCGCCCAACCAGCTGCAGTGGCGCCCCGGCCCGTTCCACCGCGCCCTGGTCTCGATGCCGGTCACCTTCCCGAAGTCCCCACCACTGCCTCTGCCGTAAGCGCCGTCTCGGACC
>JAFMQT010000182.1 GCA_017354515.1 Nocardia sp.
ACCCCCCACACGGGGAGTGAAAGGGCCGGAACCAAACAAAAAAATTTGGCACTGACATTCATCGACACACTATTGAGTTCTCAAAGAACACACGCACCAACAACCCCACGAGAAACAATCCCGCACGATCCGAAGGGCAACCTCGACAGCTTAGCCCAGCAACGAGCCCCGACCAAAACCAGGGCCCCCACCGAACCAGTGTGATCGCCAGGCGCTCACCGTCCAACCTCGTGTCCCAGAACCCCTCAAGGCCCCGAGTCGGCGTCCGTGTCGCTCTGACTCGCAATAAGTTACGTGGCGGCGAACGGGACGTCAAATCGGCTGGTCACCAACCATTTCGGTGATCATTCCCGCAGGTGGCCACGCCTCGATCGGACCCGGACCCTACGAATGTGACCCAGGTCATGACCAAGATCAGCTGCCCGACCTGCGGGCGCCGGCGAAGTTCTTCTTGCCCCGGCGCAGCACCAGCCAACGTCCGTGCAGGTAGTCCGAATCCGACGGCACCCATTCCGGATCGGAGACCCGGACGTTGTTCACCGAGGCGCCACCGTCGTTGACCGCCCGACGGGCTGCCCCCCGGCCTTCACACAATCCGGAGGCCACCAGTAGGTCGACGATGGTCGACCCGGGGGTGGCGGTGGCAACCTCAGCGTCACCGGCGGCCTCGGACAGTGCTGAGGCGAGCGTCGGTTCATCGAGATCCCCCAGTTCGCCGCGACCGAACAGGGCCTGACTGGCCAGCCGCACCGAGCGCGTGTGCTCCGCACCGTGCACGAGCGTGGTCATCTCCTCGGCCAGACGGTGTTGAGCCGCACGGGCATAGGGGCGTTCGGCCGTCGCGGTCTCGAGTTCGGCGAGTTCCTCCCGGTCCAGGAAGGTGAACCAGCGCAGGTAGCGGATCACATCGGCGTCGCCGGTGTTGACGAAGTACTGGTACCACGCGTAGGGGCTGGTCATCTCGGGGTCGAGCCACAGACTACCGCCGCCGGTCGACTTACCGAACTTCTTACCGTCGGCGGAGGTGACCAGCGGCGTGGTGAGTGCGTGCACCTGTTCACCGTCCAGGCGGCGGTTCAGCTCGACACCCGCGATGATGTTGCCCCACTGATCCGACCCGCCCACCTGCAACCGGCAGTCGTTGGTGCGGCGCAACTGCACGAAGTCGTTGGCCTGCAACAGCATGTAGCTGAATTCGGTGTAAGAGATCCCGTCGCTGTCCAGACGGCGCTTGACCGTCTCACGGGCCAGCATGACATTGACCGAGAAGTGTTTGCCGATATCGCGCAGGAAGTCGACGGCGGTGAGTTTGCCGGTCCAGTCCATATTGTTCGCGATGATCGCGCCGGTCGGCGAATCGTCCAGATCGACGAAGCGCGAGAGCTGACCGCGGATCCGATCGGCCCAGCCGGCGACGGTGTCGGCCGAGTTCATCACCCGCTCACCCACGTCCCGGGGGTCGCCGATCAGGCCGGTCGCACCGCCGGCAAGTACGACCGGGCGATGACCGGCCCGCTGGAAACGTTTGAGGGTGAGCAGCGGAATCAGATGTCCGGCATGCAGACTCGCCGCGGTGGGATCGAAACCGGCATACAGCGTGATCGGGCCCTTCGCGATCTCGGCCCGGAGGGCATCCAGATCCGTGGACTGTGCGATCAGTCCGCGCCAGCTCAGTTCATCGATGATGTCGGCGTTCACACTCCCCCATCTTTCCGCACCCGCGACATCGCGCCGCGCAGGGCCCGTATCTCCGACGCTCACACCGAGCGGCCCGCCTCGGCGGCGCGCGGGCTGCGGCGGTAGGCCGACACCGCGGGGGAATCTCGCAGCCACAGCCGCCACGGACGGTCGGCGGCCAGGCTCACCCCCACCCGGGGCCCCACGCCGATACGGGATGTACCGGTGATCTCGGGCCCCAGCTCCAAGCGAATCGGGGCCTTCCGGTCGAATAGTTCGATGCCGTAATCGGAGAGCGAAATTCCCAGTGCCGCACCGAAATTGCCGGGCCCGCGGGCCAGGTCCGCGTCGGTGCGGGCGGCCGGGCGCCGGGCCCGGGCGAGTTCGAGGCCCGCGGTCACCTCACCGGCCCGCAGTAATACGGCGCCGGCGATTCCGTCCGGCCCGCTGGTGACGTTCACGCACGTGTGCATGCCGTAGCTGAAATACACGTAGAGCGTTCCGGGCGGGCCGAACATCGCCGCGTTGCGCGGCGTACGGCCCCGCCCGGAATGAGCGGCCGGATCGTGCCACGGCCCGGCCGGATCACCTCCGTACGCCTCGACCTCGACAATGCGTACCGCTACCGGGCCGGACCGCAGCGTCGCACCCAGGATGCGACGCGCGGCCAGCAGCGGTTCGACGGCCATTTCCTCGGCGGACACGGCTCCCATTGTCCCCGACACCTCGTGCACACCCGAGGCGGTCAACTCCAGTGATCGACACCACCGTGATGCGAGCAGGTGCCGCGATGGCGGCTGCCGCTGTAGCTGCCGGCCGGCGCAGCGGTCGCCCCCGAAGGGACGAGAAACGGAGCGACGGCGCCCGAACGGATTCACAAGGGGGCGAACAGCGGTCGCCACGGCCGCTGTTCGCGGATCAATCCTTTCGCTGTCCGCGCGCGGGGACAATCAACCGTTCGACCGACATCGACTCGGCTGTGCGATCAGCGGCAGATGCCGAACACCGCGGCGCCACGAATCCACCAGCGGACGGTGTGATATTCATCATAATTGGGTATGAGCGACTGGTCGCCCCTTGCCTCACTGACATATCCGGCGAAAAATTCAACAGGCGATGAATTCAACGTTTGATGAATTCCGCTGAGATACCAAAACCGAGGGAGGCGTCCGTGACCGGATCGGCTTCGAATCAAGCCGTCACCGTCGAACATCTGCGGGTGCGACGCGGCGGACGAGAAGTGCTGCACGATATTTCGCTGTCCGTACCGGCGGGCTCCATCACGGGGCTACTCGGCCCTTCCGGTTGCGGCAAGACCACCCTGATGCGCGCACTGGTGGGAACCCAGCTGGTCCAAGCCGGCAGTGTGCGGGTACTGGGCCAAGAAGCGGGCAGTCGCGGATTGCGCAGCCGCGTCGGATATGTGACGCAGGCGCCGAGTATCTACGACGACCTCACCGTCGCCGACAACGTCTCCTATTTCGCCGCCCTGTATGGTCGCGGAACCGAGGACGCGCGGGCCGCGATCGATCGGGTCGGACTCGGTGACCATCTCCGCCAGCGCGGCGACGAACTCTCCGGCGGGCAGCGCACCCGGGCCTCGCTGGCGTGTGCGCTGGTCGCCGAGCCGGAGGTGCTGATCCTCGACGAACCGACCGTCGGCCTGGATCCGGTACTGCGCGTGGAACTCTGGCGGCAGTTCCGTGAACTGGCCGCGGCCGGTCGCACCCTGGTGGTGTCCAGCCACGTGATGGACGAGGCCGAACACTGCGATCGGCTGCTGCTCATGCGCGAGGGCCGGCTGCTGGCCCAGCTCAGTCCCGACGAGCTGCGGGCCGAAACCGGTGAAAACAGTTTGGAGAAAGCGTTTCTCGCGCTGATCACTATGGAGCAGGCATCATGATGCGCGGGTACACCGCCACCACCACCCGGATCCTGCGCCAGCTGCGAGCCGATCGGCGGACCGTGGCCATGGTGCTGCTGGTGCCGTCCGTCCTGTTGATTCTGCTGTACTTCGTCTACCACGACTCCCCCGGATTTCCGGGGGCTCCGACCCTGTTCGACCGGGTCGGCATCACGATGCTGGGGATCATTCCGTTCATCGTGATGTTCCTGATCACGGTGATCACCATGCAGCGTGAACGCAGTACCGGAACCCTCGAACGCCTGATGACCACGCCACTGTCGAAATTGGATCTGCTGGCCGGATACGGCACCGCCTTCTCCGTCGCGGCGGCCGCACAAGCCGGGGTGGCCTGTCTGATCGCGTTCTGGCTGCTGGCATTACACGCCGCCGGAAGTGTGTGGCTGGTGGTGCTGATCGCCGTTCTGGACGCCGTTCTGGGGGTGGCGCTCGGGTTGCTGGCCAGTGCGTTCGCGCGCACGGAGTTCCAGGCGGTGCAATTCATGCCGCTGATCGTGGGCCCGCAATTGTTCCTGTGCGGTCTGCTCGCACCACGCGATCAACTGCCGCGCTGGCTGCAGATCATCAGCGACGTACTACCGCTGAGTTACGCCGTCCACGCCCTGCAGGAGGTCTCCAACAACCCCGGCGCGACCGCGGTGATGTGGCGGGATCTGACGGTGGTCGCCGGATTCGTCGCCATGGCACTGGCTTTGGCCGCCGCGACCCTCCGCCGGCGCACGGCATGAGTGGCCGGGCGCGGAGGCGGCAGCGCAGCATCACCACGCAGCGCCCCCACACATGCCGCAAAGGACAGAGCATGAGTGGCCGGGCGCGGAGGCGGCAGCGCAGCATCACCACGCAGCACCCCCCCACACATGCCGCAAAAGACAGAGCATGAGTGATGGTGGTCCGATGACCGCGCCCAGTGGCCGCCGGGCCGGGAAGTCCGGGACCCGCGAGGCGATTCTGGAGGCCGCGCGGGAACGGTTCGCCGAGGTGGGCTTCGACAAGGCGGCCATCCGGTCGATCGCCGCGGCGGCCGGTGTGGATCCGGCCCTGATCCACCACTATTTCGGCACCAAACAGCAGTTGTTCGCCGCCGCACTGAATCTGCCGATCGATCCCGAGACGATCCGGGGACCGATCCGGCGCGCCCCGCTCGAGGAATTGGGAGCGACCGTGGTCCGCACCGTCGTCGGGGCCTGGGACAGTTCGATCGGGCTACATGTGGTCGCCGCGTTCCGCGGCTTCCTGGCCGGCGGAGATACCGAACTGCTGCGCACCTTCCTGCTTCAGGTGGCGCTCAAAGATGTTCGCGAGCGCGTGGATTCACCGCCGGGCACGGGTTCGACGCGGGTGGCCCTGGCGGTCTCACAGATGCTGGGGGTGCTGGTGACCCGCATGATCCTCGATATCGAACCGGTCGCGTCCATGCCGGTGGAGGACCTGACGGCCCTGGTGGGCCCGACCATGCAGCGCTATCTCACCGGCGAGCTGCCGGTCGGCTGATCGAGCCCTAGCCCTGCGCGGTGAAGGCCTCGTGCTCGGCAGCGTCGACATCCCGGGCCTCATCGGTGAGCAGGACCGGGATGCCGTTGTCGATCGGATACGCGCGACGCAACCGCGGGTTGTAGAGGACGCTGTTGCCGCCGCTGTCGCGGACCAGCGACAGCGGCCCTCGGTCCTGCGGGCAGGCCAGCAGGTCCAGCAGTGTCGGGTCCAAGGTTCGCTCCGCCATATCGCCCAATCTACCGGGGTACCGCGATCTCACCCCATCCGGTCGAGGGCGGCCTCGGTGAGGATCTGGTATCGGTCGGCGTCCCGGTCGTAGTACCAGGTGTTCTCGCCCGGTTCCAGGCGCAGCCGAGCCTGCACCGCGCGGACCGACGGACGGTAGCTGGAGCTGCGCGGAATCTCCTCGACCACGTGCACCACATCGGGGCGCTGATCGCGGTCCAGGCCACGCAGGCCCTCGGTCACATCGTCCGGTGTGAGCCGGAATCCCGCACGCACGCTCACCGCGGCGACCGCCAGTGTCACCGAACCCTCGCGCCGGCCGAACGCGACCTCCATATCGACCGCGGCGATATCGTTGAGCGCGTCCGTGATCGGACTGGTGTAGACCGGGCCGCGCGGGGTCACGATGACGGTGTCGCGGCGGTCCATCAGCCAGTAGTCACCGTCGCTGTCGCGGCGGAACAGATTCTCCGTCGGCATCCAGGCATCGCCCGGGGTGAACACGCCGCGCAGGCCGTCACGGGAGATGTCGGATCCACCCGAGGCCTTTCCGATGAGCAGGCCCACCTCGTTGTCGGCGGCGCGGCGGGCGAAACCCCGGTCGTCGGTGATGATGTGATCGGTCACCGGGTCGTAGGAGATCAATTCCACCTTGGCCGCACCGGGCACCGGACGACCCTTACAGCGGACCTTGGTGCCGGAGACGTTGGCCAGCACCACATCTCCTTCGATGGAGGCGTAGAACTCGAGGATCCGCGCGGATCCGAACCGCTCGGTGGTGCGCCGCCACAGTCCGGCCGGCATACCGGATCCGATGAACAACCGGATCGGATGGGAATGCCCGTCGGGGAAGGTGCTCGCATCGAGAATGTCGCGCAACATGGTCCAGGTGTAGGTGACCACGGTGACCCCGTACCGATGCACCTCCTGCCCGAATCCGGCCGGATCCAGCGACCGCGCCAGCGCGATCCGGCTGCCGCCGGCGACCGCGCCGCCCAGACTCACCAGCAGACCCGACGAATGATGCAGCGGCGCCAGGCAATACACGGTGTCGTGGCGATTCAGATCGGCCGCCGAGGACGTACCGAACGCCGATACCGCCCACCGGTGGTTGGTGATGTACTTCGGTTCCAGGGTTTCGCCGTTGCCGGTGACCAGGATGAAGGCCACCTCGCGTGCGAGGCCGGGATTGGGCCGGAACCAGCCCGGCAGCGGAACTTCCGCCGGGTCGATCTGTTCCAGATCGGTCACCTCGGCGCCGTCCGGGACGTCGAGCAGGCGGGTATCGCCGCCGCCCAGGACCAGCACCGTGCCGCCGACCCCGACCGCCGTCCGCAGATTGTCCGGATCGGTGATGATCGCTCTGGTCCCGGTCAATTCGACGGCACTGGCCACCTCACTGCCCGGGGCCAGCAGCACCGCCACCGCACCGATCCGGGACAGCGCCGCCACCGCCGCCAGCGCACTGGGCCGGGTCTCCATCAGGACCCCGATCCGGCTGCCCGGCCGCACGCCGACCGAGATCAGCCCGCGCACCACATTGTCGATACGGGTACCGACGGCCTCGTGGGTGTACACGCGATCGTCGAACAGGAACAGTTCGCGCTGCGGTGCGCCGCGCTGCTGTTCGGCCAGCAGGCTCCCCAGCGAGATCCGGGTATGCGGCTGGATCATCCCCAACCGGGCCAGCCGCGGGAGTGCACGAGCGGCCTCGCTGGTCAGCTCCACCGAGCCGCGCAGTGCGCTGTTCGCGAATTCGCCCATGGTGGAACCGATTCCGGCGCCGGCCTCGACCAGGGTGGCCGCGCCGTGCACGACCCGGGTCATCGCGGTCGAGCGTGAGGCGGTGGCCACGTGTTCGCACATGGGCGCGATCCGCTCGGGCAGCCGGCCCCCACCATCGACCCATTCGACCCAGTCCCGCACCAGCGGCCAGGTCTCGCGGGTCGCGGTACTGCCGGCGACCAGACCGAAATGCCCTGCCCGCAAAGTGGTTTCGTATACGTCGGAATTGGGTGCGGCGCGGACGATCCCGCGCACGGCGCCCGGCTGGCCGATATCGTCGACCTCGCCGACGAAGGCCAGAATCGGGCAGGTCAGTTCGGCCAGTGACACCGGTTGATCGCCGATGACGAATCCGCCGGACATCATCCGGTTGTGCGCGACGAACTGTTTGAGCAGGTCCGCCAGCGCCGGACCGGCATAGCCGACCCACCCGTCGTGCTGCAGGAATCGGCGCTGGCGTTCCTTCGGCAGCAGTGCCTCGCGATCGTGCAGCTGACGCAGGAAGTCGACCCTGGCCTTGGCGGTTTTGACGGGGTCGAGCAGCTGGAATCCGAGGCGGACCATCGAATCGGTGATCGGCAGCCGATTCATCACGTGGTCGGCGAGGAAGTCCGCGGCCTCGGAGACCACCCCGTACGGCAGTCCGAACGGCAATCCGGCCACGATATCGACCGGACTACCGAAGGTGACAATGCTCTGGACGCCCTTGCCCTGCCGGTAGGCGGTGGTCTGGTAGGCGAACATTCCGCCCTGGGAGTAGCCCATCAGATGGACCGGGCGCCCGGTCAGTTCGTTGACCGAGTCGATCGCGCTGGAGACCGCCAGTACATGATCGGCCAGATCCCGCTGCCAGCCGCCCTCCTCGGTGGCCGGCGAACCGAAATCCTGGACCCAGCAGTCGATTCCGGCGCGGTGCAGAATTCCGACGGCGCCGTCCTCGGCGTTCACGTCGTACACGTCGGCGGACACCATCAGCGGTGGCACCAGCAGCGCCACCGGACCGCCGGGGGCCGGATCGTCGGGGAAGTAGTGCCGCAGCCGGTACATGCGCTTGCGCTCGGCGATCTCGTAGGGTGAGGCCTCCACGTCGGTGCGGAGGCCACCGAATCGCACCACCTCGAGACCGTTCTGCGCGGTCGCCATCAACCTCCGCACCGGCCCGGTGAAGGCCTTCGTATCGAATTTCACACTCGCTCCCAGCCGTTGCCCTGCGCCT
>JAFMQT010000183.1 GCA_017354515.1 Nocardia sp.
GCGCTCGGCTGCCGCTTTCTCGGCCGCCTCCCGATCGGCGGCCTCGCGTTCGGCCCGGCGCTTGCGCCGCTCCTCCTCGGCCTTGGCGGCATCCGGCGGCAGGAACAGCGGCGCGGCGGCCACACTCGGCAATTCGAAGGCCGAGGGTTCGGGCGCGGGGGCGGGCTGCTGGAAGGGGTTGGTGAACAGCGAGGCGTGCTGGGTAGCGGGGGCCTGAGCGGACCCCGGACCGGCCGATACCGCGTCCGCCTCGGATTCCGCGCCGGTGGCGACGGACACCGTCGCCTCGGTGGCAGGTTCGACATCGGACGACCGCTGACCGTTCGCGTCGGCAATGGCTTCCGAGGCAGCGGCGACGGCCGGCGGTTCCGATTCGGTCCCGGCAGTCGCGGGATCACCGACTGTGGTGTCGACGACGACATCGGAAGAAGCGGCGGCGACCACCGACGCGGTCGCACCCGGTGCCTCGTTCACGGTGGGCTCAGGTTCGCCCGGATCCACCGATTCGGCGGATTGGCTGCCCAGAGCGTCGCGAACCGATTCGGCGACGGTCCGGTCCAGGTTGGATTGGGGACTGCGGGCTTCGGCGCCCTGTTCTGTCAGGTGGGCAAGAATACGTTTGCTGGTGGTCCCCAGAAGCTTGGCCAGCGCGTGGACCCGGATTCGCTCGGGCAACTGCGCCGCCTCCCCTACCCCGGTCACCTCGGCGGAGGTGGTTTCACCATTGACTTGTGACGTTTCCTGCGGCTCTTGATCGGCCACGAATTCTCCTCGGGCCCCCGGGCGCGTCCCACTCGTACGAGAGTGACGCGGCCGACGCGGGGGCGTTGTCCGTCCCTCACGCCCGGTGGACGCGAGGTCTGATGGTCTCGCCCCGTGCTCCCGGTTGATGCCATGTCATACGTCGTTCGGGCCAACTGGTCACGCGGGGCCTGGCTAGGCTTTCACACCTGAACTCGAGCGCTCATCCAGCGTGCCGGGGACAGCCGAGTCTTATAACCGTCCGGGGCAGCGATGATCGGCGTCGAGCCGCGGTGCCGTTTCGGTCGTGTTCCCCACCTGCCCGTAGGTAGGCAGTGACCACGTCCGGTTGCCAGTATCCCATACGACGTGCCCGACGTTCGCCATCGGCGCTCACCGAGACCGGTGACGGGCTGGTCAGGACCGGTATTCCGACCTGACACCAGGCGTTTCCAACACCGCCCCGCCCGCCGCCGGCATGCGGCTGGGTCGACCTGACGAGGCGCTCAGAACCAGAGAGCGATTTCGCGCTTGGCGGATTCGGGCGAATCGGAACCGTGGACGAGGTTCGACTGGGTCTCGAGGGCGTAGTCGCCGCGGATACTTCCGGGCACGGCCTTCTCGACGGGATCGGTGCCGCCGGCGATCTGCCGGAAAGCCGCGATCGCGCGCGGACCCTCGAGGATGGCGGCCACGACCGGCCCGGAGGTGATGAATTCGATCAGGGAGCCGTAGAACGGCTTATCGGCGTGTTCGGCATAGTGGGCGGCGGCGGTCTCCTCGGAAACCTCCTCGAGCTTCAGAGCCGCGATCTTGAGGCCCTTACGCTCGATGCGGGTGAGGATCTCACCGACCAGGCCGCGTCCCACACCGTCCGGCTTGATCAGTACCAACGTCTGCTCAGTCACGGCGCCACTCTATCCGCCACCGGTGTCGCAATACGCACCGCGGTCGGCTCCCGTGCCCCTGCCGCGAACCGCGGGGATCACGCCGGGCCCTGGACCCGCTGACTGGGCAACAGCCCCTGCTCCATCTTGCGTTTGACGTCCGAGCGCAGCACCAGGATGAGCCCCCACACCGCGGCGAACACGACGCCGATGATGCCGATCGACCCGTGGATGAAGACCCCGGCCAGCACCGGAATCTGCAGGATCAGATTGAACGCCAGCGCCCATGACCGCCGCTGCAGCCCGGCCCCGGCGATCATCAGCACCGCCACCCCGACCAGATACAGCACCGACCACCAGGCCAGCCCGCCGCCAACGGTCGCCACCACCGGCAATGCCAGCAGTACCGTGATCGCCTCGAGGATCAGCGCCCCGGCCATCACACCGCGGAAACCCTTCCACGGATCGGTCGCGGGCGCGGGCACCGCACCACCCGGCTCCGGTGCACCCGGCTGGTCCTGGCTACCCACGTCATCTCCTTCGGACTGATTCCTCATCCCCGCCATCACGCGGGGTCCTTGCCGAACAGCGATCGCGCGGCACCCGCGGTGACCACCGATCCGGTGACGACGATGCCGGCACCCGATACCGGTTCGCCGGAGTCGGTGGCCTGCTCGGCCAGGGCGATCGCGGTTTCGACGGCATCGGCGAGGGTGTTGGCGGTGACCACCCGCTCGTCGCCGAAGCGCGCCGCCGCGAGATCGGAGAGTTCCTCGATGCCCAGCGCGCGCGGTGAACCGTTGCCGGTGACCACAATCTCGTCGAGGACCGGTTCCAATGCGTTCAGGATGCCCGCGGCGTCCTTATCGGACAGTACGGCCACCACACCGACCAGTTTGCGGAAGTCGAACTCCCCGGTGAGGGTCGTAGCGAGGGCCTGCGCTCCGGCCGGATTGTGGGCCGCGTCGATGAATATCGTCGGCGCACTGCGCATCCGCTCCATCCGCCCCGGACTGGCGGTGGCGGCGAATCCGGCCCGCACGGCATCGACGTCCAACTGTTTCTGTGCGCCGGCGCCGAAGAAGGCTTCCACCGCGGCGAGCGCCACCGCCGCGTTGCGGGCCTGGTGTTCGCCGTGCAGCGGCAGGAAGATCTCGTCGTAGACCCCGCCCAGGCCCTGGATCTCGAGGACCTGCCCGCCGATCGCGACCCGCCGCGAGAGCACCTGGAACTCCGATCCCGCCCGGGCGACGGCGGCATCGGCCTCGACCGTTCGGCGTAGCAGAACCTGCATCGCCTCCGGTTCCTGTTCGGCGATGACGGCGACGGTATCGCGCGGAATCAGCAGATCCTGCGGGGATTTCTTGATGATGCCGGCCTTCTCCCCCGCGATGGAGGTCAGATCCGGGCCGAGATAGTCCGTGTGGTCCAGCCCGATCGGTGTGATCACCGCGACCTGACCGTCGATCACATTGGTGGCGTCCCAGGTTCCGCCCATCCCGGTCTCGATCACCGCGACATCGATCGGCGCCTCGGCGAAGGCCGCGTACGCCATCGCCACCAGCACCTCGAATTTGCTCATCCGCGGGCCCGGGGCGCCACCGAGGGCGCCATCGGTGGAGCGGGCGTCGATCATCTCCACATAGGGCAGCAGTTCCCGGTAGAGCTCCACGTACCGGGCCGGGCTGATCGGCGCGTTGTCCACGGCGATGCGTTCGGTGGCCAGTTGCAGATGCGGACTGGTGAATCGGCCGGTACGCCGATGCATCGCGGTCAGCAGCGAGTCGACCATCCGGGTGACCGAACTCTTACCGTTGGTCCCGGCGATGTGGATGGCCGGATAACTGTGCTGTGGCGACCCCAGCAGATCCATCAGGGTGGCGATGCGGACCAGCGACGGCTCGATCTTGGTCTCGCCCCAGCGCTGGTCGAGTTCGTCCTCGACCAGCGCCATTTCGGCCAGATCGACCGGGGAGGGCCCGGTGTGCAACCGATCCTCGCCGGTCACGATGTGGTCAGCTCCTTCAATTCGGTCAGGCGCGCGCCGATCCGGGCCACCTCGGATTCGGCGACCTCGCGGCGGGTGCGGATCTTGTCGACGACGTGGTCGGGCGCCTTGGCCAGGAACGCCTCGTTGCCGAGTTTGGCGCCGGTGGCGGTCAATTCCTTCTCGGCGGCGGCCAGATCCTTCTCCAGGCGGCGGCGTTCGGCGTCGAAATCCACCGCGCCGGAGGTATCCAGTTCGACGGTGACGGTAGTCTCCGACAGCCGCACCTCGACCGCGGCGGTCGCGGAGAATCCGTCACCGGGTTCGGTGAGCCGGGCCAGCGCGGCCAGTTCGCCCCGTTGACCGGACAAACCGGCCCGGTCGAGCCCATTCAGCTTGGCGGCGACCTTCTGCTTATCGGTCAGGCCCTGGTCGCTGCGGAAACGCCGGATCTCGGTGATCAGCTTCTGCAGATCCGCGATCCGCTGGGCCGCAACAGCATCGGGTCGCGCATCGGCGGCGGCAGGCCAGGCAGCCACGACCAGCGAATCGTTCTCGCCCGCATCGGTGAGGGCCCGCCAGAGCGCCTCGGTGACGAACGGAATCGCCGGATGCAGCAGGCGCAACACCGAATCGAGCACGGTACCGAGCACGATCCGGGTGCTCGCGGCGCGCTCGCCGGACTCGGCGAACTGCACCTTCGCCAATTCCAGGTACCAGTCACACAATTCGTCCCAGGCGAAGTGGTACAGCGCCTCGCAGGCCTTACCGAACTCGTAGCGGTCGAACGACGAATCCACTTCGGCGCGAACCTGATCCAGCCGATCCAGAATCCAGCGGTCGGCATCGGTGAGCGTTTCGCGCGCCGGCGGCTCGCCCGGAACCGCGCCGTTCATCAGCGCGAATTTGGTGGCGTTGAACAGCTTTGTGATGAAATTGCGCGAGGCCTGCACATGCGGCGGACCCACCGACAGATCGCTGCCCGGCTGGGCGCCGCGGGCCAGGGTGAACCGCGTGGCATCGGCGCCGTATTCATCGATCCACACCAGCGGGTCGACACCGATCCCTTTGGATTTGGAGTACTTGCGGCCGAATTCGTCGCGAATCAGGCCGTGCAGGAACACATCCCGGAACGGGACCGGATCGCGCCCCTGATTGCCCTCGGTCGCGGCCGGATCGTCGGAGACGAACATGCCGAACATCATCATCCGGGCGACCCAGAAGAACAGGATGTCGTAACCGGTCACGAGCACACTGGTGGGATAGAACTTCGCCAGCTCGGCGGTCGCGTCCGGCCAGCCCAAGGTGGAGAACGGCCACAGCCCCGAGGAGAACCAGGTGTCGAGCACATCCGGATCCTGGACATAGCCCTCGGGCGCCCGCTCATCCGGTCCGACACAGACGATCTCGCCGTCGGGGCCGTACCAGATCGGAATGCGGTGACCCCACCACAGCTGCCGTGAGATACACCAGTCGTGCATATTGTCGACCCACTCGAACCAGCGCGGTTCCTGGGCGGCGGGGTGGATGGTCACCTTCCCCTCGCGCACGGCGTCACCGGCGGCCTTCGCCAGCGATTCGACCTTGACCCACCACTGCATCGACAGCCGCGGTTCGATCGGCTCACCCGAGCGCTCCGAATGGCCGACACTGTGGACGTAGGGCCGCTTCTCGGCGACCACGCGCCCGTCGGCGGCGAGGCGTTCGCGGATCTTGGCCCGCGCCTCGAAACGATCCATCCCGTCGAATTCGGTTCCGGAGTCGGCAATCTTGCCGGTCTTGTCCATGATCGTCGGCATCGGCAGCTCGTGCCGCAGTCCGAGTTCGAAGTCGTTGGGATCGTGCGCGGGGGTGATCTTGACCGCACCGGAACCGAATTCGGGGTCGACGTAGTCGTCGGCGACAATCGGAATCTGCCGGCCGGTGATCGGGTGGTAGACGGTGGTGCCGATCAGAGCGCGGTACCGCTCGTCGTCGGGATGCACCGCCACCGCGGTGTCCCCGAGCATCGTCTCCACCCGGGTGGTGGCCACGATGACATGCGGTTCGTCATCATTCAGGGATCCGTACCGCAGCGAGACCAGTTCGCCCTCGACGTCCTCGTATTTCACCTCGACGTCGGAGATCGCGGTCTCGAGCGTGGGCGACCAGTTCACCAGACGTTCGGCCCGGTAGATGAGCCCGGCGTCGTACAGGCGTTTGAAGATGGTCTGCACCGCGCGCGAGAGGCCCTCGTCCATGGTGAAGCGGTCGCGGCTCCAGTCCACACCGTCGCCGAGGCGGCGCATCTGGCCCTGAATGGCGCCGCCGGACTCGCGCTTCCAGTCCCACACCTTCTGCACGAACAGCTCGCGGCCGAAGTCCTCTTTGGTCTTGCCGTCGACCGCGAGTTGCTTCTCGACCACCGACTGGGTGGCGATTCCCGCATGGTCCATACCGGGCAGCCACAGCACCTCATGGCCCTGCATCCGCTTACGACGGGTGAGCAGGTCCATCAGGGTGTGATCGAAGGCGTGGCCCATATGCAGATTGCCGGTCACATTGGGCGGCGGCAGCACGATCGAGTAGGGCGGCTTATCGCTGGCCGGGTCGGCGGTGAAGTATCCAGCCGCTACCCAGCCCTCGTACAGGTCGGCCTCGACTTCGCCGGGATTCCAGCTCTTGGGGAGGGCGGCGGCACGATTTCGCGAGTTCTCAGGGGCTGCGCTGGTCACCGTGCGATTCTACGGAGTTGCCACGACAGCGGCGAATGGGCCCCGACAAGCCGTTCCGGGCGGAACTTTCGCCTGGTATCGGGATAGGTCGACGATCGGGATCAGCATGCGCTTGCGGCCGGTATGGGCAGGGCTTTCGGTGGATGAGGGACACCGAAAGCCCGCCCATGTTCAGAGCCTACCGCCGATCCGCCCGAAACACACCAATCCATACCAAATTCTCAGCATTTGCCCGAATCCTTTGTGCTCGTACATATTTCCACTTGGAGAGGTTTGTGACCCGGCCTCCCGATACCGCTGTGCGTGGTACGTCCGATTCGAAAGGAATGCTCGCCGATAACCACGACGCCAGGTGGCCGAGACAGCACAGCGCCCCCGAATCCGGAAATTCGGGGGCGCGAGCGGGTTCGTGGCGCGGCTTATCCGCCGCCGACCAGGCAGCCGAATCCGATCGGCAGCCCCGATCCGACTCGCAGATCGAGCCCGGCGGCCTTACCACCGGCCTGACCTGCCTGCACCGCGGCCAGGTGATGCACCCCGGGCTGCCCCGGCGTCCAGGCGAGCAGCGCGTACGCACCACCCGGATTGGCGGTGCCGATGGGCACGCCGTTGTCATAGAACGTGACTGGCGCGACCGGGTCGGTGACGTCGGCCTGGAGCTGGCCACCGCAGCCGGTGCCGTAATTCGTGGCGGATCCGAAATTGATATTCGGGGTGGCACTGAGCTGATTCACCGCGGCGTCCGCGGTTTGCGGGCCGGCGAGCGCGATTGCCGCGGCGCCGAGTACACCGCCGGCGAGCCCGACGCCGATGCGGCGAGATCCTTGATGACCGTGCCTGGTCGAATTTTCCATCGTTGTTGCAGTCCTCACAGTTTGGCCTGACCGGCACAATACCCCCCATGATCGCGATGCGCGTCACAGACCGCGCCCACGGCGAACCGATCCCCGGCAGCACCGGCGCCGGGGCAGGAGGACGATGGGGATATGCACCGTAAACCGCCGACCCGCGATATCGATGAAGCAGAACTCACCGTATCCCCGCCGAAGGAGCAGGCCGCCGGGGTGCGAGCGGTCACGATCGCCCTGCGGCGCGCGGTCGAGGAGATGGGGATGGTGCGCACGGCCCGCACCCTGGGCCGGCTGAACCAACGCCGCGGATTCGACTGCCCGGGCTGCGCGTGGCCCGAACCCACCGGGACTCGGCGCCCGGCCGAATTCTGTGAGAACGGCGCCAAGGCGGTCGCCGAGGAAGCGACCCTGCGCGCGGTCACCGAGGACTTCTTCGCCGAACACTCGATCGCGGATCTGGACGGCAAATCCGGCTACTGGCTCGGACAGCAAGGCCGGCTCACCCGGCCGATGGTGCTGCGCCCCGGAGCGACCCACTACACACCGATCGACTGGGCCGAGGCCTACCGGCTGATCGCCACCACCCTGCGCGAACTGGACTCCCCCGATCAGGCCGTGTTCTACACCTCGGGCCGCACCGCGAACGAGACCGCCTTCCTGTACCAACTGCTGGTACGCGCCTACGGCACCAATAATCTGCCCGACTGCTCGAATATGTGCCACGAATCCTCGGGCACCGCGCTGACCGGGGCCATCGGCATCGGCAAGGGGTCGGTCTCGATCGATGATTTCGAATCCGCCGACCTGATCGTCGTGGCCGGTCAGAATCCGGGGACCAACCATCCGCGGATGTTGTCGGCGCTGGCGCGGGCCAAAGAGAACGGCGCGCGGGTGATCGCGGTGAATCCGCTGCCGGAAACCGGTCTGCTGAACTTCCGCGACCCACAGACGGTCAAGGGGTTCACCTCCGGGATCACTATCGCCGACGACTTCCTGCAGATCCGTCTCGGCGGCGATATGGCCCTGTTCCAGGGACTGGCGAAGCTGCTGCTGGAGGCCGAGGACCGCGCGCCGGGCACCGTGGTCGACCGCGCGTTCGTGGCCGCGCACACCGCCGGTTTCGATGCGTACGA
>JAFMQT010000022.1 GCA_017354515.1 Nocardia sp.
CGGACGCAGCGGCGCGAGCCGGTCCGAATCGGTCACCGGCGCGCTGTCGAATCCGGCTAGCCCGGCCGAATCATCGACGGCGACAATGGTATTCGCGGGTGACTCCGGCGCCTCGGCGGTGCCGGTCAGCACAGCGACCGGCCGTACCCGCTCGATGATCCGCCTGGTACGTCCCGCCGGATGATCCGGATCCAGCGGGAGATAGGCCGCACCGGTCTTGACCACCGCGTACAGTCCGACGATCAGATCCAGGCCGCGCCGCAGATACAGACCGACGACGCGCTCGGGTCCGGCGCCGGCGGCGATGAGCCGCCGCGCCAACCGGTTGGCGCGGCGATCGAGTTCACCGTAGGTCAGCCGGGACCGGTCGAATTCCACCGCGACACGGTCCGGGCACCGGCGCACCCTGTCCTCGAAAATTCCTGCCAGGGTTCCCGGTTCGATCGGTACCTCGGTATCGTTCCAGGCCTCGAGCTGGGCGCGCTCGGCGTCGGTCGGTACCGGCAGTTCCCGCACCGGGGTCGTCGGGGCGGCGCCGACGAATCGTTCCAGAAACCCGCATAGCCGCTCATGGTGGGCGGCGATCTCCCGCTCACCGTACAACCGGGCGTTGGCCTCGATATCGAATTGAATCGGGCCGCCGTCGGCGTTGTAGACATTGACCGAGAAGTCCTCGACCGGGCCGGTGGCCAGCACATGCACCGAGGTCCGTACATCGGCGAAGCGCAGCGGCCGGGCGAACAACATGATGTTGATCATCGGGCCGAAGAAACCCCGGGCATCGCTGCAGTGGCCGCGGTCGCGGCGAATATCGTCATGGCGATAACGCTGGTGGCGCAGGGCGCCGATGATCTGCTGATCCACCGCGTGCACAACCTCGCTCACCGTGGTCGCGGCCGTGAACCGGACGCGCAGCGGCACCACATTCGACACCACCCCCGCCGAGCGGCGCAGCGAGACGGTGGTGCGTGCCGAGACCGGCAGACTGAGCAGCACATCGTCGGTGCCGGTCATCGCCCGCACATAACAGGCCATGGCCGCCGCGAACAGCGTCGCCTGCGATACTTCGTGGGCGGCGGCCGCAGCGGGCAGCGCCAGTTCGATACGGCCGGGCAGATCGGCGTCGACGAGTCTTCGCCCGGCCGTGGCTGTTTCCGCCGAGAGCTCGCGCTCCCGGCCGGAATATTCGCCCGGGTTACCCGCCAGGCTCACCCCCGCGCCCGCACCGGTGAGGACCTCGCGCCAGTAGTCGCGATCGATCTCGCGGCGGGCCGATGTCAGGTAGTCGTTCTCGCCGGCGTACAGCTGCCGCAGCCCCGTGGCGCGCGAGACCGACGGTTCATTGCCCTCCCGGTACGCGGTGTAGATCTCGGCCGTGCGGACCAGGCCGTTCATCACCGCGTAGCCGTCGATGACGATGTGGTGCACCCGTGAGTACCAGAGGTACTGTTCCTCGCCGGTGCGCAGGATCGCGTTGAAGACCAGCGGATCGTGCTCGAAATCCATCGGCGTTCCGATGTCGGCACGCATCCAGTCCAGTGCCGCCGCGCGCGGATCCGGTTCGCCGCGCAGATCCACCCGCGCCCACCCGGGCCGTGCCCACGGATCGACCAGTTGCCGGGGCACCCCGTCCTCCGAGACGATCCGCACCTGGCCCGCACCGGTTTCGGCGCCGAATCGCTCGATGGCGTACAGCAACAGTCCCGGGTCCAGGTCGCCCCGGAATTCCGCGTACTGGGCCACGACCAGGGGTATTTCGGGGCGGATCCGCTGCGCGTACCAGATGGCGGTCTGCGCGGGGGTGAGCGGAAAGGATTCGACCGGTACTCCGGTATCGGCGCGATTGTCGACCCCGGTCGCGGTAGATCTCATCTAGCACTCCGTCCTACGGTCCACCGCCGCGGCCCCGGTGCCCGGGAGGCGACCGTCGATCGTGGCGATGTGGTTCACGATCGTTGGTTCGGAGGTGCCCCAGCAAAGGCACAGCACCGAAACCAGATTGTGATCAAGTTGGAGGTTTGAAATGGTCAATTGTGGTTCCAAGTAAAGGAACTCGCAGGTCGAGCCCGGACATCGCCCCCGAACCCGACCGGCGGTAGCGTGGGCCCACGCGTACCGGCGAGCAGCCGCGCCGGGATCGAACAGATGGATCCGCTGCCCGCCGAAGCCGCCGACCACCTCACCCGAGCGGACGGGGACGGCTCCGGCGAGGCCGATGCGGACGCCGGCCGATCGGGCGCCGAGTGGGTCCGCCTGATCTACAACGAACCCCACGATGACGCCACCGCCTGGTTCGGCGCGCGCGGATGGTCCGGTGAGCGCATCTACCTACCCGAATACATCAGCACTCTGGGCGGCACCCCGATGAGCGAGCTCACCCCGATGCAGTCGCTGATCAATCTCGTGACCGTCACCCGGTGATAGGCCTGCCCGGCATCACCCGGTCAGAAGTTCATCGAGCAGCCGTGCGGTTCCCGGATAGCGAGCAGCGCTCAGGTGCCTGATGGCCCGGAGATTTCCCGCCAGTACGGCGCGCAGAATATCCACGTAGTCGGCGACACCCGGCACGTCGCGGCGCAACCGCTCGAGCGCCGGGCCGGTGATCAGTCGCTCGAAAGCCGCCACCGCCGTGTGGTATTCGCCGATCGCGGCGTTCAGTCCCGGTTCGAGACCACCGAGATCGCGCGCATAGTGCAGCACGCTGTTCAGGACCGGGACGGCGTCGGCCGGCGCCGCCGCCTGCTCCTTGTTGTACGACGCGATGTCATTGCCGCGGGCCACACATTCGGATACCACTCCGAGCAGATCCGCCGCCGCCAATTCGGCGTCCACGGCCGCGGGCAGTTCGATCGCGCGCGCGAGACGATGGCACCACACATAGGGTGCGACCGCGATGGTGTGCCGCCGGATCGCCCAGTGCTCGGCCCAGCCGACGGTGTTCATATCGGTTCGCCGCTCGCGAAGCCGGTTGTCGATGGTGTCGCGTTGCGCCGCTTCGAATCCGGCGGATGAGGGACCTCGCCGGCGCAGGCCGGTCACGACATCGTGGTAGCAACGCAGCAGTTCGCTGTCCGCCGAGGTGTGCCCGGTGTGTAGCAGGGTGGCGATCGGATCCAGATCGGGTGGGCCGTCGTAGTCGTCATCGGCCAGCAACGTGACCGCGACATACTGTGCGCCGAGAATATTCTCGTGCAGCGTGGCGTCGGCCGGCGCGCAGAATATCTCGTAGGTGGCGGCGACGAACGCATCCATCGCATGCCGATTCGCGCCCCGTGCGCACGCGCAATGTCCCATCAGCCAGTGGAATATCGCTTCGGCGACGGCGACGTGCCGCCCGCCCGGCAGCAACTGCGAGCGGAACGATTCCAGGGGATCAGTCACCGGCCAGCGCCTTCGCCGCGAAGATCGAGGTCAGCGTCGGCGACCCCCAGTACAGCGGTACCCGGCCCATCCGGTAGTAGGCACCGGCGGGCCACGCGCCCCGATCATCCTGCATGGCAACCAGACTCGCCCGCCGCGCACGCTGATGGCCGTCGTCGCCGAGATATCCGGCGGCTACGATGCTCAGCGCCAGATCCAGCGCCGATAGCCGCGCCACCGACTCCCCGCGCGGCAGCTCCCGGGCCACCGACTCCGCATACCGCGCGCCGATATCGGGGAATGCCGCACACAGCCGCGAGAACGAGTAAAGGAAGGACTCCGGCCGACTGTAATACCGGGTGCCGTCCCGATAGCGCCCGGAAATCAGGTGGTCGACCACGTACGCCGTGGTCGCCTCGACCACTCCCTCCGGGTCCGCCAAACCGTGTTCCATCGCCCGCCGCAGCACATAGAGTGCGTTGGCGCACGCTACCGCGTCGTAACGGGGCGCACGCGAAACCCCCTGGGCGCCGGGCAGATCCTGCCAGTACACCAGCACCACCCCGGGCATATAGTCCGCCGCATGCGGCCCGGCCGCGATGCGGCCGACCACGGCCGAGGCCAGCAATTCCCGACCGGCGGCGAGCAGTTCGTCCGGCGAGATCAACCCGCTATCGTAGAGCGCGCCCACCGCCATCGCGGTGCAGTCGGTATCGACGGGAAAACCGTTGTCGTCGAAGAAGAACGCGTACCGGTGTTCCTCGTCGTGGCCGGAACGGACGACCTGTGCCAATTTGTCCCGCAGGCCCGGGTGCACCGACCACATCGATTCCGGCAGATTCGCCAGCGCCAGACTGGCGGTGAAACGCTCATCGCCCAGGTCGAATCCGATATCGCGGCCGAACATGTCGCGAACCATCCGGCGCCCCTCGCCGGCGGGATGAACCGGGCTCATCCGGGGTGAGAGCGAGACCAGCGCCCGCGGCAATCCGCGCTCATCCCATCCGCTACCCAGATACCGCACCGCGCGCCCGACCGCGCCGCTGTGATCGTCGATTTCCATCCCCACCATTGATTCAGCCCGCCATCGATCTCACACAGCTTCACTTTCACGCGATCGCACACTGACGCCGAGTCTACTCGCCTCTTTCGTGAAAGGTTAACCTGCGCTTTATGTTTGCGCACGGCGACCACGAATGATCTTGGTACCGAGCGACTTCGAAGCCCCCACGACGCACCATGCCCCGCCGCGAGCCGCGGCGGGGCATGGTGCTGTGATCGGATCCGGTCGCGCCGGAAGCTAGCTGTAGCTGTAGAATCCGCGGCCGGACTTGCGGCCCAGCCGACCGGCGTCGACCATGCGGCGCAACAGGGCCGGCGGCGCGAAATGCGGTTCGGCGAATTCGCCGTACAGCGATTCGGCCGCGGCCAGCGCGATATCGAGCCCGACGGTGTCGAGCAGGGTCAGCGGGCCCATCGGATAACCGCACCCGCCCTTCATCGCGGCGTCGATGTCCTCGGCGGTGGCGTATCCGGATTCCAGCATCCGCACCGCCTGGCACAGATACGGGATCAGCAGTGCGTTGACGATGAATCCGGACCGGTCGCCGGCCTGCACCGTGGTCTTGCCCAAGGTGTTCTTGGCGTATTCGGTGACCGCGGCGGCGGTTTCGGGCGCGGTCACCAGCGTGGAGATGATCTCGACCAGCGGCATCACCGGAACGGGGTTGAAGAAGTGCATTCCGAGCACCCGCTCGGGGCGCTGCGTGGCGCCGGCCACCTTGATCACCGGGATCGAGGAGGTGTTGGTGGCCAGGATGCCCTCCGGCTTCACGATCTTGTCCAGCTCGCCGAAGATCTGGTACTTCAGCGATTCGATCTCCGGCGCCGCCTCGACCACGAGATCCCGGTCGGCGAACTCCGACATCTCCAGGGTCACCCGCACGCGCGCGATCGCGGCGTCGGCCTCTGCCTGGCTGACCTTGCCGCGGGTCACGCCCTTCGAGATCGAGGTCGAGATCCGCTGCTCGGCGGCCTCGGCCAGATCCGGGCGGGTCTCGAGCACCAGAACGTCACTTCCGGCCTTGGCACACACCTCGGCGATTCCGGCACCCATCGTGCCGCCGCCGATCACTCCGACGAGTTTCACAAGCATCACTCCACATTCGAATCGGATATCACAGCGAGAGATTCGGTATCGGAGATTCTGCCGCCCCTGACCCGCACGCACACATGCGCCCCGGGTAATCGGCCCCCGGGGCGCATGCTAGGAGTCACTGTCGGCCGGGCTCATTCGCCCCATTCGTCGTCCACCGGCCAGCCGGCCGCGACCAGATGTTCGCGGACTCGGGCCAGATCCGAATCCAGGGGCATCTCGTCGGTGATCTTGGTGATGGCCACACCCGCGTCGGCCCGGTCGGCGGGCCAGCCGCCCTGCTGACGCAGTTCGTCGACCACCTGATGGACTTCCTCATGGGACAGCCGCCGCGCCAGCAGCGCTAGCAGCGGAATGTAGTCACTGTCCGGAACACCCTGCGGGTATCCCGCACGCAACCACTCGACGATCTTGCCGAGTACCCCGGGTAGGGCCATATCTCACCCGCCCGCCACATCGGCGAGCGGCCACCCGCCGGCAGCCAGGCGAGCCGCGACTCGGGCCACATCGTCCTCGCCGGGCCTTTCGTGGGCGAGGTCGCGGATGACCTCCTCGATCCGCTCGCGCGAGATCTTGCCGTCGGTGTCCTCCGCGATCAGCTGATCGACGAGTACACCGACCTCGTACTCGGTCAGTTTGCGATGCAGGACCGCGAACAGGGCGATGTAGTCCTCGGTGGGGATGCCCTGGGGGTATCCGGCGCGCAACCAGTTCACCACCGACCCGACGACGGGAAGATCAGTTTCCATATCGCTACTTCGCCTTCTTCGCGCCGAACAACTGGATGTGGAAGGTGTGACTGATGAAATCCTTGGCCACGTAGATGATACCGAGCAGCACGGCGACCGCGACTATTCCGAAGCAGATATAAGCGATCGCCTGCAGCACCGGATTGGGCTTGGCGAGGGCGCCACCCTCGCCGGCCGTCTCGGTGGCCCAGAAGCGAACACCGACCGCGAAGATCAGCGGCAGTCCCCCGCCGAGGAGCAGCGCGACCAACGCCACCTCACCCAGCGACTTGGTCATGGTTTCGAAGGTATGCATCGAATCTCCTACGCGGCCGCGCCGGCGGTCGGGGTGGCTTGGCGCGACGGCGGCGAGCCGTCGTCGTGCCAATCGTCGTTGACGTTGTCCTTGTCGACCGGGTCCTTACGCGAGCGCAGGTACATGTAGCCCGACAGCGCGACCAGGATCAGGACATCGACCAGGGCGCCACCGATTCCGCCGATGGAGTGGGCGATCCACCAGCAGATCGCACCGACCAGGCCGGCCAGCGGCAGGGTCAGCAGCCAGGCCAGCGCCATCCGGCCCAGCACGCCCCAGCGGACCTCGCCTCCCGGCTTGCCGATTCCGGTGCCCATGATCGAACCGGTCACGACCTGCGTGGTCGACAGCGGCAGTCCGAACTGAGCCGAGGTCAGGATGATCGCCGCGGATGAGGACTCCGCCGAGAATCCCTGCGGCGAGTCGACTTCGACCAAGCCCTTACCGAGGGTGCGGATGATCCGCCAGCCACCGAGATAGGTCCCGGAGGCGATGGCCAGCGCGCAGCAGACCTTGACCCAGACCGGGATGGAGTCACTCGAGTGCACGGTGCCGTGCGCAACCAGTGCCATGAAGATGACGCCCATTGTCTTCTGGGCGTCGTTGGTGCCGTGGGCGAGTGAGACCAGCGAGGCCGATCCGATCTGACCGATCCGGAAGCCGGTGCTGACCTTGGTCTGGTTCACGCGGCTGGTGAGTTTGTAGACGCCGTAGGTGCCGATGGCGGCAACCACTCCGGCCACCACCGGCGACAGCAGCGCCGGCACGATGACCTTGTTCAGGACGCCGTGTGTGGCATCGCCGTTCCAGATCACTCCGCTCCAGCCCAGCGAGGCGATCGTCGAACCGATCAGGCCGCCGAACAGCGCGTGGGTCGAACTGGACGGGATTCCGAACAACCACGTCAGCAGATTCCAGAGAATTCCGCCGATCAAACCGGCGAACACGATGTGTAGTAAGGCCATATGGGTGATCGAGTCGATCTTGAACAGACCCCCCGATACCGTCTTGGCCACTTCGACCGACAAGAACGCGCCCACCAGGTTCAGAACCGCCGACAGCGCGACCGCGGCCTTGGGCTTGAGCGCCCCGGTGGCGATCGACGTTGCCATTGCGTTGGCAGTGTCATGGAAACCATTGGTGAAGTCGAACGCCAAGGCGGTCACGATGACGATGAGCAACACGACCAATTCCGAGTTCACTGGCACAGTCTCATCTATCGGACAGGTGAGCATCCACTCAGCGGCTCGGCTGTTCATCAAACGTTCAGCAACACGAACCGAATCTTTACGATAGACAACATTTCGGCATGTGCGATCGCCGGGGATTTATCCTCGCGAGCCCACCCGGACGCCCGCGCGTTTACCGCCGTTCGGCGAGTGAGTTACTACAACGGTTCGGAAGGAAGCCGGGGCGGGTGAGGTTTTTTTTCCCGACCGCAGTGCAGCAAAAAATTACGTTCTGTGTCAAATCCCCGGAATTCCGCGGATCCACACCCGCGAAAGTAGAACTCGTTCTAAATTCGGGTGCATGGCCGATACCGTGACCGCCCTCTTACTGGACCGTGCCGAGGACGACCGCGTCGCGATCGTCTGCGAGGACCGCTCGTGGACCTGGCGTGAGCACATCGCCGAGGCCCGCCGCTGGGCATCGGCGGTGCTGGATCTGGCCGATACCGGGCGGCCGGTCCATATCGCGACCCTGCTGAGCAATACCCCCGCGATGCTCACCGCCCTGGCCGCGGGTGCGCTCGGCGGCTATGTGACGGTGGGGCTCAACGACACTCGCCGCGGCGAGCCGCTGGCCGCCGATGTGCGGCGCGCGGATGTGCAGATCATCCTGACCGACGCCGAGCACCGCGGATTACTGGAGGACCTGGATCTGGGCGGGGCGCGGGTGATCGATACCGGGTCCGCGCACTGGCTCGAATCGATCACGGCCGCGGGCGAATTGGTTCCGCATTCGGTTCCCACCGCGATGGATACCTTCATGCTGATCTTCACTTCGGGGACCAGTGGAAATCCGAAACCGGTGCGGCTGGCGCATATGCTGGTGCCGTTCGCGGGACCGCCGCTGGTGCAGCGGTTCGGCATAACGCCCGCCGATGTGTGCTATCTGGCGATGCCACTGTTTCATTCCGCGGCGATCATGGGCGGATACTGTGTGGCTCTGTGCTCGGGGGCGGCGATGGCGCCGGCCAAGTTCTCGGCCTCGAACTTCCTGTCCGATATCCGCCGCTACGGCGCGACGTACATGAACTATGTCGGCAAACCGCTGGCCTACATCCTGGCCACACCCGAACGGCCCGGCGACCGGGACAACCCGTTGCGGGCGGCCTTCGGCAACGAGGCCTCCGACCGCGACATCGACGAATTCGCCCGCCGCTTCGACTGTTCGGTGTGGGACGGGTTCGGATCGACGGAGATGGCGATCATCATCACCCGTGAACCCGGAACCCCGCACGGATCCATCGGCAAGGGATTTCCCGGTGTGGCCGTGTACAACTCGGAGACCGGGACCGAGTGCGCGGTCGCGGTATTCGACGCGAACGGGGCGCTGACCAATGCCGAGCAGGCCATCGGAGAACTGGTCAATACCGACGGAAGTGGGCTCTTCGCAGGGTATTACAACGATGACGCCGCGACCGCGCAGCGCCTGCGCGAGGGCATGTACTGGTCCGGTGATCTGGCCTATCGGGACGGCGAGGGATGGATCTATCTGGCCGGCCGCACCGCGGACTGGATGCGGGTGGACGGGGAGAACCTGACCACCGGTCCGATCGAGCGGGTCCTGCAGGAACTGCCGGCGGTCAGCCGGGTCGCGGTCTACGGTGTGCCCGATGATGTCGGTGACGCGGTGGTGGCGGCAATCGTCCTGCGGGACACCATGTCCCTGACGCCACAGCAGCTCGCCGACTTCCTGCGGGCGCGGACTGATCTCTCACCGAAGGCGTGGCCGCGGTATGTGCGGATCCTCGATGATCTGCCGACCACCGCCACCAACAAGATCCTCAAACGCACACTGCGAGAGCAGGCCGTCACCGACACCGATGGCGTACTGTGGCAACGCCTTCCCCGCACCTTCGACTATCTCGAGCAGACCACGGCAGCTACCGGAAGCAAGTGATGGCTCCCTCTCCTTCGACCTCTCCCCTGCTACCCGAACTCGGCTATTACGCCCTATCGCGGCATCCGGTCCGGCCTGCCGAGCTGGTGGCCGAGGCCGCGACCGCCGATTGGATCGGCCTGGGCACCGCGTTCGTCTCCGAGCGATTCAATGTCAAGGACGCGGGTGTGCTGTCCGGTGCGCTGGCGGCGGCCACACCCCGGCTGGGCGTCGCGACGGCGGCGACCAACCACAACACCCGCCACCCGCTGATCACCGCCACCATGGCGGCCACCCTGTCCGAACTCAGCGGCGGGCGTTTCGCACTCGGGCTGGGCCGCGGCATCACCATGCAGTGGCAGGTCCTCGGACTGCCGACGGTGACCGCTGCGCAGCTGAGCGAATTCATCGATGTGATGCGGCGGCTGTGGCGCGGCGAGATGATCCTCGGACACGAGGGAGCCATCGGCGAATATCCGATGCTCAATCTCGGCGTGGAACTGACCAGTCCGCCGCCGATTCTGCTGGCCACCATGGGTTCTCGCACGCTGGAGCTGGCCGGGCGGGTCTGCGACGGCGTGGTGCTGCACACCTTCCTCGGTGACGAGGCCACTTCGGCAGCGGTCCGCACGGTCCGCGAATCGGCCGAGCGGGCCGGCCGCGATCCGGCCTCGGTGCGGATCTGGTCGGTACTGGCGACCGTCGATGATCAGCACTGCGAACTGCAGCAGCTGCGCCGGTTGTACGGGCGCCTGGCCACCTACCTGCAGGGCTATCCGGAAGCGCTGATGACCGCGAACCGCTGGCACACCGCCGATCTGGAGCGAGTGCGCGCGAGTCCGGCGTTCAGTTCGGCGCGCGGCACGATCGACGCCACCGCGACCGAGGCCGAACTGCGCGAACTGCGGACCGTCATCCCCGAGGCATGGGTGCGCGACTGCGCCACCGGCTCCCCGTCCCAGTGCGCGGCCACGATCGCCCGCCAATTCGACCTCGGCGTGGATTCGGTGATCCTGCACGGCGCCACCCCGACCGAACTGTCACCGGTCGTGTCCGCGTATCGCGGTGTGCGACCGGTCGATCGCGACCTCCCGGTCAATCCGGGGCTGATGAGTACCGCGCACTAGGCGGGCCATCCACTGAGCGGCGTCATCCACCGAGCGGCGTCACCGCGCATCGATGAGCTGAACCGGTAGGTCGTCGGCCCAGGGCTGGCTCTCGACCATATCGGCGACCCGGATCCGCCCGCGTTCGAATTCGCCTGTGGCGGCGTCGATCAGGCGGTATTGCTGATCCTGGCGGTGGATGGGCTGGGCGTCGAGCAGGGCTATCCGCACCTCACCCGGTTCGAACCCGCAGCGCTGCTGCAGGGCGGCGATGAGCTGCTCATTGTGCATATGCCCGTCACCGAAGTTCCAGCCGATCGCGGTGCTGCAGATCCGTTCACCGTCGGTGATGGTGTACTCGTCCTCGCGGCCGTCGGATATGGCCCGGTGCACCAGGGTGAACAGCGCGCGGCCGTGCGTGTTCATGGCGCGGAAGGCATATCCGAGATACAGCGGGATCTGTGCGCGGTCCTTCCCGTAGAACCGTTCCATCTGCGCCTGCGGCATACTCGCGATCGCGACCACGTGCCGATCGATCTTCTGTGCGGCCGAGGGTTTCATACACCAGATCGTGGTGTCCCAGTTGCCGGCGTAGTAGCGCATTCCGGGCAGGAACGAAATCTTCGACGGCAGTAGATTTCCGGCGATTACGATCGCGGTCAGGACCGCGAACAGCGCGATCGGCAGTGGATTGGTCAGTGCTCCGAATCCGACATTCGCATGCGCGACGAACAGCACGCCGATGCCGAACATCATGAACACATTCCACTCCAACGGCACCCCCATCGGGATGGCGGTGAGAATGCCCAGGTGGAAGCACAGCATGACGATCGCGGCCACCGCGGTCGGCCAGCCGCCGCGAGAAAACAACAGCACCAGGGGAATACACAATTCGACCGCGGTGGATACGTGCGCCACGACCCGCGACGGGCGTCCGGGGCGCAGATCGTCCGGGAAGTGCGCGAAGAACCGCCGCTTCACCGATCTCGGTCGCACCAGTGGACTGTTGGACATCATGGTGGAGATGACGAACGGGAAGTGCCGGTTCAGCTTCGAGGTCGCCGCACCCATCCAGATCACCACGAACACCAGCTTCGCGGCCAGGATCGCATTCGCGCCGCCGAACAGGAAACACAGTGTGAGACTGGCGTATACCTCACCGCGAGCGGCCAGGAAGATCACCTTGTCGCGCAGGCCGGCCAGCGCCAGCAGCACCAGAATCAGCGCGGTCTGCCACAGCGGCAGCACCCCGACCGCCGAATCCGGCAGCGCCTTCGGTCCGTTCCCGTCGGAGATCAGGCCCCACAGCAGCGCCAGCAGTAGCGCCGCGTAGAGCACGATATCGACCGGCCCGCGCGCGGTTCCCCGGGTCAGCGGTACCCGCTGCGGCCACGGTGGGAGCCGAATCGTCCCGGGCCGCAACCAATACAGCACCGACCCCATGGGCGGGAAATACCGGTTGTTCAGCGGCCCGAACCCGCAGCCGAGGCCGAGCACCTCGAACAGCATGGTGAACAGCACGACCTTCTGCAAGACGATCGGCTCCGACCACCAGTGCCCGACCCGGGTGAAACCGTCGATCCCGCTGGTGGTCAGCGCGAACAGCCAGCCGCCGAGGATGTAGAGGGCGATCTTGACCACGTAGAACAGATGCAGCACCACCGGCGTGCCGAATCCGACCTCGGCCCACTGCCGGGCCATCAGCCGGATCCGGCCGCTGCGGTCGGCCCCGTCCCACTCGGTCGGATCGACCACCGGCAGCTCGGGTCGAACGAATCCCATCACTCACTCCGTTCCCGGCGGCCCGACCGAAACAACCATCCGTCAGCCGATTCTCACCGGCCGAGCGCGGTTTCGGCCTGGATTCGGACGGCCTTCTTGTCGATCTTGCCCAGGCCGGTCAACGGCAGCGCGTCCACGACGACAACGTTCTTGGGCGCCTGCACCGACCCCTTGCGCTGTTTGACCTCCGCCTGGATCTCCTCGGTGATCCGGGCGACGGTCGCGGCGTCACTGTCGCCGGGCGTGAGCACGACGACCGCGGTGACGGCCTCACCCCAGCGCGGATCCGGCAGGCCCACCACAGCCACGCCCGCGACTCGTTCGTGCAGGCCGACCACATCCTCGACCTCACGCGGGAACACGTTGAATCCGCCGGTGACGATCATGTCCTTGGTTCGGCCGACGATATGCCAGAAGCCGTCCTCATCCTCGCGGGCCAGGTCGCCGGTGTGCAGCCAGCCGTCATGAAAGGTCTCGGCGGTGACCTCGGGCAGATTCAGGTAGCCGCCCGCCAGCAGCGAACCGGACACACATACCTCACCGGGCTCACCCTGCGGAACCTGATTTCCCTCGGCGTCCAGCAGTGCGGTGCGCAGCATGGCCGCCGGGCGCCCGCAGGAGGTCAGCCGCGCCTTGTCGTGTTCGTTCTTGCCCAGGTAGCTGATCACCATCGGGGCCTCGGACTGACCGTAGTACTGGGCGAAGATCGGGCCGAACCGGTCGATGGCCTGCGTCAGCCGGCCCGGATCGATCGACGAGGCACCGTAATAGACGATCTCCAGCGAGGACAGATCGCGCCTGTCGATATCGGGATGGTCGAGCAGCGCGTACAGCATCGAAGGCACCAGCATGGTCGCGGAGATCTTGTACTCCTCGATCGCGCGCAACACCTCGCCCGCGTCGAACCGCGGCAGCACGAAGCACTGCCCGCCGCGCACCACCACCGGCAGGAAGAACGCCGCGCCCGCATGCGAAAGCGGTGTGCAGATCAGGAATTTGGGCCGCTCGGGCCATTCCCACTCCGACAGCTGGATCTGCGTCATCGTATTCATGCCGGCGGCGGTCCCGATGACGCCCTTGGGCTTTCCGGTGGTGCCACCGGTGTAGCTGATCGAGATGATCTCGTCGGGGGCCAGATCCACCGCCTCGATCGGTTCCGGTTCGAATTGATCCGCGGTGGCGATCAGGTCGACGCCGACATCGGCCAATTCCTCCGGAACCGGCCCCAGGACCAGGACCTTCGCCAACTTCGGTACGCGATCGACCAATTCGCGGGCGCGCTGCACGAAGTTCGGCAGCGGGTCGATGATCAGGGAGGTGATGCCGGCGTCGGCGAGTACGTGCGCGTGATCGTCCAGGCCGCCCATCGGGTGCAGGGCCGTGCGCCGATGTCCGGCGACCTGACCGGAACCGAGGATGAACAGCACCTCGGGCCGGTTCAATGCGAGCAGTCCGCTGGGGGTGCCCCGCACCACGCCGTGCGCGGCGAACGCGGAGACGTAGCGACTGATGGCGTCGAGCACATCGGCGCCGGTCAGCACGGTGTCACCGAGGGTCATGACCGGATCGCGCCGATGCCGGCGCAGACCCGCCAGCAGGGCGTGACCGTTGTGCGTGGGCAGCCGGAGCCGGGTGTCGGGATCGGTTGCGGTGGTTGCTGTCTCGCTCATATCTCTCCGATTGTCTCGGTGGTGTGCAGCTGACTACGGTCGCGGCGTGGATCGGTGATCACGACGCCAGGACCGCGGAATTGCCCCGCTCGCTCGAGGTGACGTGGATATCGTGGCCGAGCGGATCATCGACCGCCGACAGACTGTCCGCGTCGATCCGGGCCATGAATCGTTGCCCGCCGGCGTGCAGGCGGCCGATGACCAGACCGATGCGCGGCTCGAAAGCGTTTCGCACGGTGTAGGTTTCGATGCTCGCGGGCCCGTCCGCCTGCCAGCGCCCGGCCGGCACGGCCGGTACGGCGTCGAGCTGTCGCTGCAGCTGCGCACCGCGGTCGGGCGCCCAGTCGGCCGGTTCGGTCGAGTACACGCCGGCCGAATATTTGCTCAGAATCCCGCCGTTCGCGCCGACCAGGCCGAACGCTCCGGGCTCGGCACGCATCCGGGTGACGATCTCGGCGATGGCGTGCATCGAATAGTTGTTGCCGGGACCGCCGAAGAACGGCAGCCCACCGGTCACGGTCAGCCCGCGCGGATCATCGACGGCCAACCCCAGCCCGTCGCAGATATTGGATACCGCGATCGGGAAACAGCTGTACAGGTCCAGGTGCGAGATATCGCCGAGCCCGATTCCGGCCACCCGCAACGCTTCCCGGATCGCCGCCGGACCCGAGGGGGCCGCGCCCAGGTCCGGGCGCGCCAGCAGGGTGCGTTCCACCAGATCCGCGTGCCCGCGCAGATAGACCAGCTTGTCTTGGGGCACACCGAGTTCGCGGGCCTTGGCCAGCGACATCACCAGCGCCGCCGCACCCAGATTCACCTGATCGCGCGCCACCATCAGGCGCGGGAAGGGATCGCAGATCATTCGGTTGCGTTCGGTGATCGTGGCCAGTTCGGTGGCGGTGCGTTCGGCCGGGACGGCGGCGAGGGGGTTCTTGGCCGCGACCGAGGTGAACGGCGCGAACAACTCGCCCATCCTCAGGCGGTAGTCGGCCGGACTCAGGCCCAGCCGGGCTCGGCGCGCGTTCTCGAGCAGGGCGTACTGGGTGGGCGCGCCCATCACCGAGTGCCGGATCAGGTTCTCGTCCACGAAGGATTCGTAGCCGAATCCGCGATCGTCGAGCTGACCGCCGACCACCTCGGTGAAGTCGGGTTTATCGTCACGACCTGCCCAGTACCGTTCGGTGGAGATGGCGTCGGATCCGGTGATCAGCGCCGATTCCATTCGCCCCGCGGCGATCTCACCGGCGAATTCGGTGATCAGTTTCTGCGGGCCCTGTCCTCCCACCACCTCGAGGACCGCCCGGGCCGGTTCGATACCCAGCCGCAGGGCGACCGACCTCGGATAGTTGTCCGACTTCCCCAAAGGCGCGCGCACCGGTGCGGAGATCTCGAATTGCCGCACCCCGGCGATCAATTCGACCGCTGCGCCCGCTCGGGGCGCGCCGCAGTCCTCGAGCGCGGCCGCTGCCGCGGCGGCGGCCAGATCCACCGAGGACATGGCCCGATAGTCCGGGGTATCGACACGATCGACCACCTGGCCGACCCCGACGATCACCGGAGTTCGCGAGTCCACCATCACCACACCTCACCGATCCCCGCGACCGCGACGTCCACCAGTCCCATACCGGTGACGCTACCACGCAAACTAGAACCTGTTACAGAAAATCCGCCGCGAGATCAGGCGGCCGGACCGGCGAAACCGGAGGCCCAGCTGCGCAGGGCGCGGTCGAGCACCTCGGTCAACTGCTCGCCGGGATGGTCGAGCCAATGTTCGTAGCCGGCGACCGCGACCCCGAGCGCGCAGTGCCCGGCCACCTGCGGCACCAGATCGCGGGCGTCCACACCGAGGCGATCGGCGACGAATTCGGAGACCACGGTGCTCCACTCCTGATAGCGCAGCGTCGAATGCGCCTGCAGTGCGGGTACTTTCAGGATCAGCTGCATCCGTTTGCGATGCCACGGCACCTGCGCTGCATCGATGCGATTGAAATCGACCACGACCGAGCGCACCGCGTCGCGGATCGACTGTTCGGGCGGGCAGCGGCCGAACAGCGCGCGCATGGCCTGCAACTGCTCGGTGAAATTGCCCCAGACCACATCGTTCTTCGAGGAGAAATAGCGGAAGAAGGTGCGCTTGCTGACCCCGACCGCGGCCGCGATGTCCTCCACGGTCGTCTCCTCGAAGCCCCGTTCGTCGAACAGGTCGAAAGCGGCGCGTTCCAAGGCAACAGCACTGGTAGAGGGTCTGCGGCCGGCGCGTCCGCGCACTGCCGACGAGTTGTCGCCGATTACCCCTTCCTTTTTGTCACTTGGTGACATTATGCTGTTCCTCACATTCAATCCCCCTCATGGAAACCGGAGGAGCGATCATGAACGACGCCATCCGCCAAACAGTAGTCGCCGATCAGGACGCACTTGTCGAAGATGACCTTCTTGTCGAAGAGGTGTCGATCGATGGCATGTGCGGTGTCTACTGATAGCTCACCCGCCGGCGATGTGCCTGCCGACACCTTCGATCCGGCAGGCGCCTACCGGCTCTCGCCGACGATCTCCCTGCGCCCCGAGCCGTTCGGTGCGCTGGTCTACGACTTCACCACGCGCCGTTTGTCTTTCCTGAAGACACCCGAGCTGGTGCGGGTCGTCGAAGGCTTGGCCGAGGCACCCTCCGCGACCGCCGCCGTGGCGGCCGCGGGGGTCCCGGCGGGCCACCATTCCAGTTATCTGAAGGCCCTGGCCGGACTGCTGAACGCGGGCACGATCCAATCCCGCGACCACTGACCGGGCCCGCCGGCGCCGACGAACAGGATCCACCATGAAACTGGTCGAACACTTCAAGCACGGCCTCGACGCCCCGATCTGCCTGACCTGGGAGTTGACCTACGCCTGCAATCTCGCGTGCGAACACTGCCTGTCCTCCTCGGGCCGTCGCGATCCGCGCGAACTGTCCACCGAAGAGTGCAAGGCCTTCATCGACGAACTCGAGCGCATGCAGGTCTTCTACGTCAACATCGGCGGCGGTGAGCCCACCGTGCGCTCGGACTTCTGGGAACTACTCGACTACGCGGTGGCCCACCACGTCGGAGTCAAGTTCTCCACCAACGGAGTTCGCATCACCGAGGAGCGCGCGAAACAACTGGCCGCCACCGATTACGTGGATGTCCAGATCTCCATCGACGGCGCCACCGCCGAGGTCAACGACGCGGTGCGCGGGCCCGGCTCCTTCGATACCGCGATGCGGGCCATGCAGAACCTGCACGAGGCCGGTATGGAGAACTTCAAGATCTCGGTGGTGATGACCCGCCACAACGTCGATCAGCTCGACGAATTCAAGGCCATCGCCGACCGTTTCGGCGCTCAGCTGCGGATCACCCGGCTGCGCCCGTCCGGCCGCGGCGCGGATGTGTGGAACGAGCTGCATCCCACCACCGACCAGCAGCTCACGATCTACGACTGGCTGGTCGCCCACGGTGAGGGCGTCCTGACCGGTGACTCGTTCTTCCACCTCAACGCGCTCGGCTCGACCCCGCTGGCCGGGCTCAACCTGTGCGGTGCGGGCCGGGTGGTGTGCCTGGTGGACCCGGTCGGCGATGTCTACGCCTGCCCGTTCGCCATCCACGACGAATTCCTCGCCGGGAACGTCCGCTCCCCCGGCGGTTTCGAAAACGTCTGGCGCACATCGGATCTGTTCGAACGGCTGCGGCAGCCGCAAACCGGCGGGGCCTGCACCTCGTGCGGCGCCTACGACGCCTGCCAGGGCGGATGTATGGCGGCCAAGTTCTTCACCGGCCTGCCTCTGGACGGGCCCGACCCCGAATGTGTGCGCGGCAACGCCGAACCGGCCCTGGCCGGTGTGCAAGCCCGCCCGCAGCCGGACAAGAACCACTCCCGCTCGGCGCCGGCTCGCCGCACGGTATCGCTCGGCATCCCCACCCGCGCGCGCACCACCGCCCCCGATCGCGCCTGCGACACCAGTCCGCTCGCCGGACTGAACTGAAACTCTCTCTAGTACAAGGACTCTCATGGCAAGCACACGGGATTGGTTCGAATCGGTCGCCGAAGCTCAGCGCCGAGCCAAGAAGCGGGTACCCAAACCCGTCTATCTGGCGCTGCTGGCCGGTTCGGAAGCGGGCAAAACCCTCGATGACAATGCCGCGGCCTTCTCCGAACTCGGATTGCGCCCGCATATCGCCGATCTACCCGCGACCCGCGATCTGAGCACCACCGTGCTCGGACAGCAGATCTCACTGCCGGTGATCTGCTCGCCCACGGGCGTGCAGGCGGTCGACCCGGCCGGTGAGGTCGGTGTGGCGCAGGGCGCGGCCCAGTCCGGCACCGCGCTGGGACTGTCCTCCTTCGGCTCCAAGCCGATCGAGGAGGTCGTCGCCGCCAACGACAAGGTCTTCTTCCAGGTGTACTGGCTCGGCAGCCGCGAGGCGATGGCCGCGCGCCTCGAACGCGCCCGCGAGGCCGGAGCCAAAGGCGTGATCGTCACCCTGGACTGGGTTTTCGCCACCGCGCGCGACTGGGACAGCCCCGCGCTGCCCGAGAAGGTCGACTTCAAGACGGCGATGAGGTTCGCACCCGTGGTGGCCACCAAGCCCGGATGGTTGTGGCGCTTCGCCCGCACCGGGAAACTGCCCGATCTGAGCACCCCGAATCTGGTCCCCAAGGGTCAGCCGGGCCCGACCTTCTTCGGCGCCTACGGCGAGTGGATGGGTACCCCGCCACCCACCTGGGATGATCTGGCCTGGCTGCGGCAGCAGTGGGACGGCCCGTTCGTGATCAAGGGCGTAGGCCGCCCGGACGACGCCAAACGCGCGGTCGATATCGGCGCCACCGCCATCTCGGTGTCCAATCACGGCGGTAACAACCTCGATTCCACACCTGCCGCGATCCGCATGCTGCCGAGTGTGGCCCAGTCGGTCGGCGGTCAGGTGGAGATCCTGTTCGACGGCGGCATCCGGCGCGGTAGCGATGTGGTCAAGGCACTCGCGCTCGGCGCGGACGCGGTGATGATCGGACGGCCCTACCTGTGGGGTATGGCCGCTGCCGGCGCGCACGGCGTGC
>JAFMQT010000526.1 GCA_017354515.1 Nocardia sp.
GTGGCCCGCGGCTATCCTCCGGTCACCGATCAGGTGCGGGTGAACGGCGCGCACGTCACCCACGATGTGCAGCTCGGCTACGGACCGGCCGCCGAACCCGATCGGCCCGCCGAATACACCACAGCCGGATACGACGGGGCGTGATCGACGGGGTAGTCGCGGCGTGGTGCCGCGACTACCCCACCCGCACCATTCGCGCCGGATATCCGCTCGCCCCGTCGGGAACCACATCGGCGACCTCGGCGGTCTGCACCGCGCCGGAGCCGTCGGTGGCCCGGGCGCGCACGGTGTGGTTGCCGGCGGCGGCGTCCCAGTCGAAACGCCACTGCCGCCAGGTGTCTACCGAGGGTTCGGCGGCCAGTTGCGCGGATTGCCATGGGCCGTCATCGATTTGGACCTCGACGGCATTGATGCCGCGGTGCTGGGCCCAGGCCACGCCCGCCACCGTGACCCGGCCCGCCGCCACCCGGCCGCGCGGGGTGTCGATGCGGGTCCCGGTCTTGATCGGCCCGCGCGCGGACCACCCTCGCTCGGTCCAATACGCCTGGGCCCGATCGAATCTCGTGATCTCCAGTTCGGTGACCCATTTGGTGGCCGAGACGTAGCCGTAGAGCCCCGGCACCACCAGCCGGGCGGGATATCCGTGCTCGACCGGCAGGGGCTGTCCGTTCATCCCGACCGCCAGCAGTGCGTCGCGGCCGTCGGTGAGTGTCGCCAGCGGACTTCCCGCGGTGAAGCCATCGATACTGTGCGAGAGCACCATATCGGCGTCCGGATGCGGGCCCGCCTCGGCGAGCAGTTCGTCCAGGCGATAGCCTAGCCAGCTGGCATTGCCGATCAGATCCCCGCCGACCGGATTGGAGACACAGGTCAAGGTCACCAGGCGCTCGACCGATCGGCGACCGGACAGATCGGCGTAACTCAACCGGATCTCGCGATCGACCATGCCGTGGATGCGCAGCGACCAGTCCTCGGTACCGACCTGCGGCAGCGACAGGGCGGTATCGATCCGATAGAAATCGTCATTGCCGGTCAGATACGGCGCGAGGTCCGGAATTCGCAGGTCGGCGGCTGGATCTACCGGCGGTGCCGGCGCGGCCGGGGGTGGCAGCCGGACCTGGGCACGCTCGCTCGCGACACTGTGCACCCGCGTGCCCAGCGCCCGTCCGAGGAATCCGGACACCGCGGCCGCGACACCGACACCGGCGATCCCTCGCACGATCCGACGCCGATCGAACTGTGCCCCACCGGTTTCCGCGTCGGTATCGACCGCCGGCACGGCCGCGCGCCGAACCAGTACCCGCAGGACCGCGATGGCCGCGACCACCCCGACGACCGTCGGCAACGCCCAGGTCCACCCCGCCCCCGGGCGCCCGAGCGCGGCGACGACCACGACCACCCCGAACCCGGCCAGGATCACCGATCCCAGTGGTCTGGCCGGACGTTCGACCAGCCCCGCGATCGCGGCCGCGAGCACCGCCACGACGCCCATGGCGATGAACAAGACCGTCTTGTCGCCGGTACCGAAGGTGCTGATCGTCCATTCGCGCAGATCCGCGGGGGTGTGGTCGATGACCGTCGACCCCAGCGCCGTCATCGGCGCACTGCCCGCCGCGATCGGCACCGCCACCAATTCCGCGATACCGAGTGCCAGTCCCGCGGAGACGATTCCGCAGGCCGCACGCAGTCCCGATCCGGCCATGATCCGAGCGTACTGGAGGCACGGTGAACCACAATGGCGAAGCCGTTCACCGAGCCGACCGGGTGCGGGTGTCCCGCAGGACACTGGAGGCACGGTGAACCACAATGGCGAAGCCGTTCACCGAGCCGACCGGGTGCGGGTGTCCCGCAGGACACTGGAGACTACATCGCCATATCCCAGGTACTTCTCAGGAATTGGGCGCTTAATTGATACAGGATCCGATTCGGTGCGCCGGGTCCCGACACATATTCACTGCGACCGACAGGACGTGATGGACTTGTACCCCACGCAGGGCAACCAGCCATATCCGCCCGGGCCCCACCCGTACGGACACCCGTATGGACCGTATGCCTACGGCCGGCAGCCGGTTCCCCCGCAGCGGCCCGAACACCGGCACGGGTTGACGTTCGCGCTGGTCGCGAGCCTGGTCGCGGTCGTCGCGCTGGCGATCGGGACGATCAGCGCACATCTGAACGCACCCGGCCCCGTGCAGGCCTCCCCCTTCGGACAGGGTGATCCCGGTTCGGTGGGACAGCCGGTCGCCTCGCAGACCGAGCCGGCTGCGCTGGACAGTGCCGCGGGCGCGGTCGCACCCGGAATCGTCATCGTCAATACCGTGCTCGGGATGGCGAACGGGCAGGGTGCGGGCACCGGAATCGTCCTCAGCCCCGACGGAACCATTCTGACCAACAACCACGTCGTGGAGGGCGCGACCTCGATCTCGGTCACCGATGTCGGCAACAGCCGCGATTACACCGGTAGCGTCGTCGGCTTCGACCGCCAGGACGACCTCGCGGTGGTGAAGTTGAAGGGCGCCTCCGGTCTGCGCACCGCACCGCTGGGCAGTTCGGGCCAGGTGCGGGTCGGCGATTCCGTCGTCGGGCTGGGCAACGCCGGTGGTTCGGGCACGCCGACCGCCGCGAGCGGCCGGGTCACCGCGCTCGATCGATCGATCACCGCCAGCGACGAATCCGCCGGCGCGTCCGAACAGTTGACCGGCCTGATCCAGGTGGCCGCCGATATCCAGCCCGGCGATTCCGGCGGCCCGCTGATCAACAGCTCCGGTCAGGTGGTGGGCGTGGATACCGCTGCCTCACAAGGGTTCCGGATGGGTACCGGCGGCGGCCAGGGCTTCGCGATCCCGATCGATAAGGCACTGCCCATCGCCAAGCAGATCGAGGCCGGTACCGCGTCCGACAAGGTGCATATCGGCGATTCGGCACTGCTGGGTATCGCGATGACCGACGCCGGCGGCCAGGGTGCCCTGGTCCGCAACGTGGTCAGCGGCGGTCCGGCCGAGGCGGCCGGGGTGAACGCCGGAGCCACCATCACCGCCCTGGACGGCACATCGGTGACCTCGGCGACCGCGCTGACCAATGCCATGGATCAGCATCACCCCGGCGACACCGTCACCCTGACCTGGATCGATCAGTCCGGACAGCAGCAGTCGGCCAAGGCCGCCCTGGCCAAGGGCCCGGTCGGCTGAGCTGGGCTGTGCTGGTCGAGCCT
>JAFMQT010000023.1:0-13445 GCA_017354515.1 Nocardia sp.
GATGGTCGCGGCGGGGATCGTCCATCCGCGGCCGATCGGCGGGCGCTATTCGGCCGGCGATGTCAGCGTGGTAGTGCCGGTCAAGGACAATCCCGGCGGGGTGGCGCGGGTGCTCGCGGCGACCGGGGATGTGGCGGCGCGGATTGTGGTCGACGATGGTTCGGCCGAACCACTCACCGAAGCAGCTGTGCGACATGATGTTTCGCGCGGCCCGGGGGCGGCGCGCAACAGTGGATGGCGTGCGGCGAGCACCGATTTGGTCGCGTTCGTGGATTCGGATGTGATCCCCGATCCGGGGTGGCTCGACACGCTGCTGCCACTGTTCGAGGATCCGGCCGTGGCGGCGGTGGCCCCGCGCGTGCGCACCCTCGCCGATTGCCGGCTGGGCCGCTATGAGATGCGCCGATCGAGTCTGGATATGGGCGGCGATCCCGCGGTGGTGGCAACCGGCGGACGGGTCTCCTATGTGCCGACGGCGGCATTGATCATTCGCCGATCCTCGCTGGAGTCGGTCGGCGGGTTCGACGAGTCGCTGCGCTACGGCGAGGATGTCGACCTGATCTGGCGGTTGACGAACTCCGGCGTTCAGGTGCGTTATCAGCCCGAATCGGTGGTCCGGCACGCACCGCGCGCACAGCTGACGGCCTGGTTGCGGCAGCGCTACCACTACGGGACCTCGGCGGCCGAGCTGGCGCGGCGGCATCCGGGGGCGTTGTATTGCGCTCGACTGCCCTGGGCGACCGCCGTGCGTTGGCTGGCGATAATCCTGGGCCACCCGCTACTGGCACTGCCCACGGTCGTCGAACCCGGCCGCCAATTCCGGAAACTGGCGCAGCACGAGGTGCCGGCGACCACGGCCGCCGCGGTGATCGTTGAACGGGAGACGGCGTCGGCGCGGCAACTGGCCGACGCGCTGCGCCGAATATGGTGGCCCGCAGCACTTCTCACCAGACGGGGGCGGCGGCTACTGGTGGCCGCCTACGTCCCGGTGGCGGTGGATGCGGCGGTGCGCGGCCGTGATCCCCGCGCGGCGCTGCTGCGGATCGCCGACGATATCGCCTACGGCGTCGGTGTGTGGACAGCGTGTCTGCGGTCGCGCCGGATCGAACCCCTACTGCCCCAACTGAATCGGCCCACCGATGCGACTGGATGAGCTGACCTCCACCGATCTGGCCGAACGAGCGCACCCGCCGCTATTGGCGGTCCCGCTCGGCGCCACCGAACAGCACGGCCCCCATCTGCCGCTGGGCACCGATACCGCTGTCGCGGTGGAACTGTGCCGGCGCCTGGCCACCGAGCGGGCCGATATCGTTGTGGCACCGGCGATTACGTACGGTTCGAGCGGTGAGCACGCCGGGTTCCCGGGCACGCTGTCGATCGGGCAGCGGGCATTGGAGCTGCTGATCGTCGAATTGGTGCGCTCGGCAGACGAATTCGCCGGAGTCATCCTGGTGAACGGGCACGGCGGCAATCTGCGGCCGCTACGTGCGGCCGGTGAGCTGCTGCGCGGCGAGGGCCGCCGGGTGCTGGTGTGGTCGCCCACCGGCCCCGCCGACGACACCCACGCCGGCCACGGCGAAACCTCGGTCATGCTGCACCTGGCCCCCGAACAGGTCACCATGCGGCGCGCCCGGCCCGGTAACACCCGGCCACTACGCGAACTCATGCCCGCCCTCCTGAACGGCGGAGTCGCCGCGGTCAGCGATTCCGGTGTGCTCGGCGACCCCACCACTGCCACCGCCGCCGAGGGCGGCCGCATTCTGGACGCCTGGACCACCGCGCTGTGCACCGCAGTCACCGACTACTTCTCGTCATGCCCCTGATCGGCCGAATGCCGGCGAGGAGCGATTAGATTGGCGGACATGTCCGATCGGGTTATCGGTGTGGTGCTGGCCGCGGGCGCGGGACGACGCTTCGGCAGACCCAAGGCGGGCGTGCGCGATTGGCTGCCAACCGCTATCGATGCCCTGCGGGACGGCGGATGCGGGCAGGTCGTGGTCGTACTCGGCGCACTGCGACTCGACCCGATTCCAGGCGTCACCACGGTGATCGCCGAGGATTGGGCCGAGGGCATGAGTGCCTCGGTGCGAGTGGGCATCTCGCGCGCGGCGGAGATGGACGCGGACTATCTGGCTCTGCACGTGGTGGATACGCCCGATGTCGGCGCGAATGTGGTCACCCGCGTCATCGCTCGAGCATGCGAGGACCCTGCCGGAATAGCCCGGGCGAGTTTCGGTGGGCGGCCAGGACATCCGGTGGTCATCGCACGCCGGCACTGGGCCGAACTGCTGCCCACCCTGTCCGGCGACCGCGGCGCCGCCGGCTATCTGCGCACCGCGGGGGTGCGCATGGTGGAGTGCGGTGATCTGGCCGGCGGCCGCGATATCGACCGGCCGGCCGATCTCGACCGCTGACCTCAGTTCTCGCCCGAGGTGAGCTTTCGCAGGAGGGCGATCAGCAGCACAACGCCCACCACCACGGCCGCGATCTGCCCGTACTGCTTCACCCTTCCGCCTCCGGCGGCGGCGAGCAGATCCAGCGGTTCGGCCGGGGCGCGGGTGGGGGCCGGACGCTCCTCGGTCGCGGTGGTCGATGCGGCGAGCGGCTGCGCGGCCTGGTCGGACGTTTCGGCCGAGGCCGTACTCTCCTGCACGGAGGCACCATTCACCGATGTGGCGGCCGCTGCGGTGGACTCCGCACCGGCGGTGAGCTCATCGGCCAGATTGTCGGCGAACTGGCCGATCAACGTTCCCGCGACGTCGGCGAGCGCACCGCGACCGAACTGCGCCGGCTTACCGGTGATCGCGAGGTCGGTGTCGACGAAAACGTCGGTGACGCCGTCCTTCTCGACCAACCGGCAGGTGATGGTCGCGTTCGCGGTGCCGTTACCGCGCTGCTCCCGGCCCCGCCCCTCGAGTACAGCGATACCGGCCTGCTGATCGTGCGAGACCACCTTGATGATCCCCTTGTAGCTCAGGCCCACCGGCCCCAGCTTGACCTTGATCTTGCCGTGGTAGTCGTCGCCGTCCTTATCGGTGATGGTGGCACCGGGCACACACGGTGCCAGGCGTTCGAGGTCCAGCAGAACCGGGAACGCCTCATCGATCGGGACCGGGATGCTGAAGGTGTTGTCGAGTTTCATATCTTCCTTCTGCTCAGGCTCGCGGGGTGGCCTCGGACGCGGGATCGTCGATCCGGTCGCCGGCGGCGGTGGTTTCGGCGTCGAGTGCGTCGGCGGCGGTACGGACCGCGCGCACGATGCCCTGATATCCGGTGCAGCGGCACAGATTTCCGGAAATCGCCTCCCGGATCTCGTCGTCGGTGGGCTTGGGGTTATCGCGCAGGAACGCGGTGCACGAGACGATGAATCCGGGGGTGCAGAATCCGCATTGCAGACCGTGTTCGGAGCGGAACGCCTCCTGCACCGGCGACAGCTTTCCCCCCGGACCGGCGATGCCCTCCACGGTGGTGATCTCGGCGCCGTCGGCCTGCACCGCGAACATCAGGCACGCCCGCACCGCCTCCCCGTCGAGCAGCACCGTGCAGGCGCCGCACACACCGTGTTCGCAGCCCAGGTGGGTTCCGGTCAGACCGCACCGTTCCCGCAGATAGTCGGCCAGGGTCAGGCGTGGCGGGATGGTGTCGCTGCGACGAATCCCGTTGACGCGCAAGCGGATATCGATATCAGTCATTCTGAGCCTCCCGCAGAGCCGTACGCCACGCGCGCCGCACCATCGTCGCACCCACTCGCCGCCGGTATTCGGCCGAACCGTGCACATCGGTGGAGATCGAGGTGAGTCCGTCGGTGGCCGCCGCGCCGACCTCCTGGTCGGTGATCTCCTCTGCCCGCCGGCCCAGCAGTGCGGCCTCGGCCGCCCGCGCGCGCACCGGGGTCGGCGCCAGGCCGAACAATCCGATCGCGCAGCGCTCGATCCGGGAATCGGCGTCCAGCCGAACCGCGATGGTGGTGCCCGCCATCGCGAAATCACCGGCGCGCCGAGTGAATTCCTCGATCGCGAAACCGCAGCGCCCGGTCCAGATGGGGAAGGTTATCGCGGTCACCATCTCCTCCGGATCCAGGGCCGTGGTCCACATCCCGGTGAAGAACTCCGCCGCCGGGATCGTCCGCCGCCCGGTCGGCGACAGCGCCTCGATCTCGGCGTCCAAAGTCAGTGCCACGGCCGGGTATTCGGCAGCGGCGTCGGCGTGGGCGATGGCGCCGCCGATGGTGCCGCGATTGCGGATCTGGAAATGACCGATCATCGGGGTCGCGCGGTGCAGCAGCGGCACCCCGCGGCGCACCGCTTCGGAGGCGCCGACCGCGGCGTGGGTGTTGCCCGCGCCGATGCGCACCGACTCCGGTCCGGCCTCGATCCCACGCAGCTCGTCGAGTTTGCGCAGATCGATGAGATGGTCGAAGACCGCCAGCCGCAGCGCCAGCATCGGCACCAGACTCTGGCCGCCGGCGATGAATTTGGCCTCGTCGCCGAGTTCGGCCAGCAGCCGCACCGCCTCGTCGGCGGACTCGGGGGCGTGATAGTCGAAGGCGGCGGGTTTCACGCCGGCTCCTTCCCGGCGCCGCGCGCCTGTTCCAGCATTTCTACGATGCGGGACGGGGACAGGGGCAGTTCGCTGATCTCGATCCCGAACGGCGACAACGCATCCGCGACCGCGTTGATGATGGCCGGTGCCGAGCCGATCGCGCCACCCTCACCGACGCCCTTGAGGTTGGCGGGGCCCGGGCTGGGCGTTTCCACGTGCCCGATCTCGATATCCGGAACCTCCATCGCGGTGGGTAGCAGATAGTCCAGGAAGGTGGTGGCTACCGGGTTACCGCTCTCGTCGTAGGCGAGGTGTTCGTACAGCGCACCTCCGATGCCCTGCACGGCGCCGCCGTAGATCTGACCCTCGACCACGTTCGGGTTGATCATCGAGCCGCAGTCCTCACTGACGATATAGCGCAACAACGTCACCGCGCCGGTCTCGATATCGACCTCGCACGTGCACAGGTGCGTGGCATTGGCCCAGATCGCCATCTGCGAGGTCTTGTGCCGCCCTGAGGATTCCAGGCCGGGAGCGGTTCCCGGCGGCAGCATGTCGGGGGTGAAGTAGGCGGTTTCGGCGATCTCGGCCAGGGTCAGCGCACCGTCACCACCGCGCACGGTGGCGCGGCTGCCGGTGAACTCGATCTCCTCCGGTGTGGTGTTCAGCCGGTGCGCGGCGATCGCCACGATCTTTTCCCGCAGCGGGGCCGCGGCCGCCTGTACGGCGCCGGCGGTCATCGGGCCGGATCGGCTGCCGCCGGTGCCACCGCCGAACGGGGTGATCGCGGTGTCGCCGAGAATAGTGTGCACATCGGTCAGCGCCACCCCGAGGGCGTCGGCGGTCAGCTGAACGATGGTGGTCTCCAGACTGTTTCCGGCCGAACCACCGGCCAGGTACACATTCACCTTCCCGGTCGGCTCGATCCGGATGGTGGCGCCCTCGGTGGCGTGGAATGGGGTGCTGCCCGCGGTCGGCTCCACATAGGTACAGGTGCCGATGCCGATATAGCGCCCCTGCTCGCGCGCTGACTTCTGTTCTTCCCGGAAGGCCTGGTAGTCCACCATCGCGACGGCCTGCTCGAGGGTTTCCAGCGGGGAGACGTTGTCGTAGGTCATCCCGTTGGGGTTGGCGAACGGTAATTCATCGCGGCGCAGCATATTCCGCCGCCGCAACTCGATCGGATCGACGCCCATCTGCCGCGCGGCGTGATCGAGCAGCACCTCGCGGGTCACCGATTCGAACTGCCAGGGGCCTCGATAGGCCAGTCGCCCAAGGGTATTGGAGTAAAGGAACTTCGAGCTGAAGGAGGCGTCGGTGATCCGGTACGGCCCCGGGAACAGGATGCCCACCACCACACCGCCGGTGATCGGGGACGGGGTCGGATAGGCGCCGACGTTCTGCACATGCTCGATGGATGCCGCGACAATTTTGCCATCGGCGTCGAAAGCCATTGCCACATCGGCGTGTTCGTGCCGCGACATGCCGGCGGCCATCAGGTTTTCCTGGCGGTCCTCGATCCACTTGACCGGCACGCCGAGCGCCCTGGCCGCCAGCAGCGCGCAGACCTCCTCGCGCAGCGGCGCGACCTTCAGGCCGAAACCGCCTCCGGTGTCGCGGGCGATGACCCGCACCTGATGCTCGTCGATCCCCAGCAGGCGCGCGCAGAACCCACGCACCTCGTGCGGGGACTGCGTGGAGGTCCAGATGGTCATCTCGGCGGTGGGCGCGGCCCATTCGGCGACGATGCCGCGGGTCTCCATCGGCACCGGCACATAGGCCTGCTGGAAGATCTGCTGGCGCACCACATGTGCGGCGGAATCGAACAGCGGTTGCAGATCCGAGGCCGGGCGCCCGCCCATCTCACCGGCGGAGTTACCGGCGAATCCGGCGTGCACCAGATTCTCGGAGGTATCGGCGGTCTTGTAGTCGACCACCGGCTCGAGCGGGTCGTAGTCGACGATCACCAGTTCGGCGGCGTCCTCGGCGATATAGCGGTCGGTGGCCAGCACCATCGCCACCGGATCGCCCACGAAACGCACTTCCTCCTCGGCCAGCGGCGGCCGCGGCACCGGCGGCATTCCGGGCAGGTCGAGTGCGTAGGTGATCTGATGGGCGCCCGGATTGAGTTCGGCGGCGGTGTAGACCGCGAGCACTCCGTCCAGTTCGAGCGCCTCGGAGACGTCGATCTCGCCGATCTTCGCCCGGGGTAGCGGACTGCGCACGAAGCAGGCGTGAACCAAACCGGGCCGGGTCACATCGTCGACGAAGGTTCCGGCGCCGGCGACCAGCCGCGCGTCCTCGATGCGCGGTACTCGGGCGCCGACCACCGAGGTGGTAGTCGTTGTCGATGCTGTCGGGGCGGACGTCACAGCGCCACCCGCTCACCGCGCCGAGCGCGCGCAATCATGTTCACAACCATCCGGCTGATCCCCTTTGTTCACCGTCGAACCGACACCGCACCGGTGCGTTAACACTATATGTTGGAAATGATTATGTGGCTACAGTAAGAAGAGAATGTAATTCTCTCAGTGGTTCTTCAACGTTGCGGAATGCCGGAGGTCTCGGTGCGCGAACTCGCCGGATATCTGCGCCAGTGGCATGGCACTCGAACCACCTACGCCCTGGCCACCGTGATCGGCGTTCGGGGCAGCGCGCCGCGCCCAGTGGGTTCGACGATGGCGGTGGACACGGCCGGACAGGTGCGCGGCAGTCTGTCGGGCGGATGTGTCGAGGGCGCGGTCTATGAGGAGTGCCTGCGGGTCCTGGAAACGGGCGAGGCCGCGCGGATCAGCTTCGGATACAACGATGAGGACGCCTTCGCGGTGGGCCTGACCTGTGGCGGTGAGGTCGATGTCTTCATCCACCGGGTCACCGCCGCACAGTATCGCGTGATCGAGGCGGCACTGGACTCCGATTCGCCGGTCAGCCTGGTCGGCGATCTGGACTCCGGGCGGATCGCGGCGGTGCGGCCCGAGACGATTATCGGCGCCGAATTCGATCCGGAGGTGAATACACAGGCCCGGGCCATGCTCGACGCGGGCGCCAGCGGCGGCCGCGTGGTGGGGTGCGCCGACCGTGAACGCACGGTATTCGTGCACTCCTTCGCGCCGCCGCCGCGCATGATCATCTTCGGCGCCACCGACTTCACCGTCGCCCTGTGCGGGGTCGGGCGGCTGCTCGGCTACCGGATCACCGTCTGCGAACCCCGACCGATCTTCGCCGACCGAGCCCGCTTACCCGAGGCCGATGAACTGGTACGGGAATGGCCGGACCGGTATCTGGCCGGTACCGCGGTCGATGCCCGGACGGTGATCTGCGTGCTGACCCACGATCCGAAATTCGATGTGCCGGTGCTGGCCACGGCGCTGCGATTGCCGGTGGCCTATGTGGGCGCGATGGGTTCGCGCCGGGCGGACCGGCAGCGCCGCGAACAGCTGATCACGGCCGGGCTCACCGACGCCGAACTCGACCGCCTGCACTCACCGATCGGTCTGGAACTCGGCGGCCATACCCCGCAGGAGACCGCCGTCGCGATCGGTGCGGAGATCATCGCCGTGCGCCGAGGCGGATCGACGCAGCCACTGTCGACCACCGATCGCCCGATCCACCGGACATCCGCGGCCGGGTGAAACATGTGTCGCGCGTCGCAGAACGCTCGCACAATCCGCACTCGCGGCAATATGCTGACCATCGTGACGAACTTGCGGATCAGTGAAGCAGCGGCGCTGCTGGGCGTGAGCGACGATACGGTGCGCCGCTGGATCGATCAGGGACGGCTGCCGCAGATCCGACTAGACAACGGCCGAAAGGGCGTGCACGGAGCGGATCTGGCGAACCTGCTGCGCGATCAGCACGCCGACCCGCGCGATTCCGCGGTCACGGTCGCGGCCTCGGCCCGTAATCGGCTGCGCGGCATCGTTACTCGCATCGTCAAGGACACCGTCATGGCGCAGGTCGAGATGCAGGCCGGACCGTTCCGGCTGGTATCGCTGATCAGCCGGGAATCGGTGGACGAACTAGGTCTCGAGGTCGGCAGTGTCGCGGTGGCCTCGGTCAAATCGACCCACGTGGTGGTCGAAATACCAGAAAGTTGACAGATATGACGACCTTGCGCATCCTCACCGCCGGCTTGGCCGCCATCGCCCTGGTCGCCGGCCTGGCGGCCTGCGATTCCGAGGATTCCGCGAGCGGCACCGCTTCCGGATCGGCCGCACCCGCCCAGATCTCCGGCACGGTCACGGTTTTCGCCGCGGCGTCACTGACCGAGACGTTCACCGAACTCGGGCACCAATTCGAGGCGGCGCATCCAGGCGTCAAGGTGGTCAACAGCTTCGGCGCCAGCTCCACCCTGGCCCAGCAGATCGACCAGGGCGCTCCCGCGGATGTCTTCGCCTCGGCGGCGCCGGCCAATATGCGGCAGGTCGTCGACGCCGGCGCAGTCCAGGGACAGCCCGCGACCTTCGTCGACAATCGGCTGGAAATCGCTGTGCCCAAGGGTAATCCGGGGCACATCACCGGTCTGGCCGATTTCGGCAAGGCTGAGCCCCGGATCGCGCTGTGTGCCGAGCAGGTGCCCTGCGGCGCCGCGGCCAAGCAAGTGTTCCAGCTGTCGGGGATCACTCCGCAACCCGATACCCGCGAGCAGGATGTGAAGGCGGTGCTGACCAAGGTGACCTTGGACGAGGTCGACGCCGCCCTGGTCTACCGCACCGACGTGCAGGCGGCCGGAGACAAGGTGCAGGGCCTGGACTTCCCGGAATCGTCCAAGGTGATCAACACCTATCCGATCGCGCCACTGGCCAAGGCACCCAACGCCGCCGCGGCCGCCGCTTTCGTGGACTTCATCAAGTCCGCCCAAGCCAAACAGGTCTTCGCGAAGGCCGGATTCGAGACACCGTGAACGTTGGTGCCCGCACCGGGTTCTCGCGGTGAGCGGGGCCTCGGCACGACGGCGGGCGATATCCGGCCGGCGACCGGTCATTCTGGTGCTTCCGGCATTGTGCGCGCTGGTATTCCTGCTGGCGCCCCTGATCGGAATGCTGGTGCGCACGCCTTGGTCCCATCTGGGTGACAAGCTCACCGGTTCGGAAGTCGGTACGGCGCTGCGACTTTCACTGCTCTGCGCGAGCGTCGCGACGGTGATCTGCCTACTGCTGGGCATTCCACTGGCCTGGCTGCTGGCGCGGGCGCGAATTCCGGGACGGGGGCTGATTCGCGCCCTGGTGACGGTGCCACTGGTACTTCCCCCGGTGGTCGGTGGTGTGGCGCTGCTGCTCGTCTTCGGGCGCAGCGGGCTGTTCGGCCGGTACCTGTATCAGTGGTTCGGTCTGGCACTGCCGTTCAGTACGACCGGTGTCGTCGTCGCGGAAGCCTTTGTCGCCATGCCGTTTCTGGTGATCGCGGTCGAAGGGGCGTTGCGCGGAGCGGACCCTCGCTACGACGAGGCGGCGGCCACCCTCGGCGCGAGCCCGTGGTACACCTTCCGCCGGGTCACCCTGCCGGCGATCGCACCGGGCATCGTGGCCGGTGCGGTGCTGTGCTGGGCGCGCGCCCTCGGCGAATTCGGCGCCACCATCACCTTCGCGGGCAACTTCCCGGGCCGCACCACCACCATGCCACTGGCGGTCTACCTCGCCCTGGAGAGCGATCCGGATTCGGCGATCGTGCTCAGTACGGTCCTGCTCGCGGTGTCGGTGGTGGTCCTGGTGTCGTTGCGGGAGCGCTGGATTCGAGGAGTGCTATGACACTGCGGGCCGAGATGGTCGTCCGGCGCGAGCGGTTCCGGCTCGATCTCGACCTCACGGTCGAACGGGGACAAGTGGTGGCACTGCTGGGCCCCAACGGTGCGGGCAAGACAACCGCACTGCGCGCGCTGGCGGGTCTGCTACCGCTGACCGGGGGTCGCATCGAGGTCGGCGACGAGGTCTGGGACCGACCGCCGGGTGCCTTCATTCCAGCCGAAAAGCGCAGGGCCGGTGTGGTTTTCCAGGATTATCTGCTGTTCGGCCATTTGTCCGCACTGGAGAATGTGGCGTTCGGCCTGCGTGCGCGGGGTATGCGCCGCGCACCCGCGCGCAGCCAGGCCATCCGCTGGCTCGACCGGGTCGGTTTGATCGATTACCTGAAGGCCGCCCCGCACACCCTGTCCGGCGGGCAGGCGCAGCGGGTGGCATTGGCCCGCGCCTTGGCCACCGACCCCACCGTGCTGCTGCTGGATGAACCACTGGCCGCACTGGATGCGAGCACCCGGTTGCAGGTGCGCGCGGATCTGGCCCGCCACCTGCGCGACTATCACGGGCATACGGTCATCGTTACGCACGAGCCGCTCGATGCGATGGTGCTCGCGGACCGGCTGATCATCCTCGAGGACGGCAACCTCATCCAGGAAGGCGAACCGGCCGAGATCGCCCGCCGCCCCCGTTCGGACTACGTCGCTGATCTGGTCGGGCTCAACCTCTTTCGCGGTACCGGCACCGGAACCAGCGTCGATATCGGTACCGGTGTCCTGACCGTCGCGGAAGCCGTCACCGGACCGGTCTTCTGTGCCTTCGCCCCCACCACCGTGAGCCTGCACACCCGAAAACCCGCCGGAAGTCCCCGCAACACCTGGCCGGTCACCGTCGATGCTCTCGAACAACACGCCCACCTGACCCGGGTCCGCCTGCACGGCACTCCCCCGGTCCTGGCCGATATCACCGCAGCCGCCGTCGCCGACCTGCGTATCCATCCCGGAATGCGCCTGTGGGCAGCGGTCAAGGCCACGGAAATCACCGTCTACCCCGCGTGAAACCCAGCCCAACGGCCGGTTCGATTACCGATACGCTCGATCAGTTCGCGGCCGGGCAATTCGGGGGCGAATGTACGGAGAATCGGCTCGCACATCCTCTGATGCGATGCGCCCCTCCACTTGTTCGATCTGGTGGAGGGGCGAATTTTGCTCCCCCAACTGGACTCGAACCAGTAACCTGCCGATTAACAGTCGGCTGCTCTGCCAATTGAGCTATAGGGGATTGCTGCTGACCCGCGCTGGTGGGCTGGCCGAGAACAAACTTTATCCCATGTCTGCATCGAGGCCCAAATCGAGCCTGGATCTGCGCAGATGCGTAGACGGCCGCGGACGGTGGGATGTGCTCGAGCCGCCGGAAACTTTCCGTTCCGGAGTGCCGGTGTTTGTCGGAGGGGTCTGGCAAGGTGGTGCCGGATCGACAGTCCGACTCGGTGTCGGGCAGGATGTAGACCCGAGGAGCTACTGGGAGGAGCCGGAAACAATGCTGCGGTTGATCATCGGCGTCGCAGCCGGTTATGTGCTGGGAACCAAGGCCGGGCGCGCCCGTTATGAGCAGATCAGCAAGACCACCCGCGCGGTCACCGGCAGCCCCGTCACCCGCAAACTGGTGCAGGCCGGTCGGCAGCGGCTGTCCGATCGGCTCAATACCCGCCCACAGCTCGAGCCCATGGAGCCGATCGACGAGCGCACCACCGTGATGGTGCCGCACGATCAGATCCGGCGCAGCGCCCAGTAGTCCGCACGCGGAGTCGGCCCTCACGCCGCGCCGAAGTCGTCGGAATTGCCCATGGCCTGCGTCAGCAGGCTTTTGCGGTACTGCTCGAGCGCGACCAGATCACCGAACAGCGCCATATACGCCTCCGGTTCCTCGGTCGAGGACACCCGCTGCAGCTTCGACTTCAACTCGGCCACCTGCCGGCCCACCCACGCTTCCTGCACCCGGGCGAGCACCCCGGAGATGAAGCGCGGAAGGCTGTCCATCGATTTCACCGGAAGCGGTTCGGCCGCCAACTCCGAGACCAGTGCGCGCAGCATCAGATCGTCGACCTGATCCGCGACACGCGAAACCCATTCGGCCCCACCGATTCCCGCGGCGGTACCACCGGCCGCGGCCAGCGCGGCGCGAACGGCGGCGTAGGCGGGATCGGTGAACGCCTCCGATTCCAGACTGTCGAACAGCGGCCCCGCGGTGGCCGGATACTGCAGCGCGGCCGCCAGCACCTGCCGTTGCGGTAGCAGCACCGGATCGGACGGATTGGGCCGTGGGGCAACGGGTTCGGCGCCCGAGGAGGCCGGTGCCCCGCCGCGGACCGGCGCGCTCTTGGCGGGCGTACGTCGACGAGCCTGATCGCCCACGCGGCGCACCACCTGCTGGATATCGTCCCAGCCGACCCATCCGGCCAGTCTGGTCGCGTAACCCTTGCGCAGTGCGTTGTCCTTGATCTGCGCCACCACCGGAACCGCGCGGCGCAGCGCCTCGACCTGGCCTTCCGGAGTGTCCAAATTGTGGTCGGCAAGCAGACCGCGAATCACGAACTCGTACAGGGGAACTCGGCGCGCCACCAGATCGCGCACCGCGGCGTCGCCGGAATGCTGGCGCAGTTCACACGGGTCCTGACCATCGGGCGCCACCGCGATATAGGTCTGCCCGGCCAGCTTCTGATCCCCGGTGAACGCCTTCATCGCGGCGGCCTGTCCGGCGGCATCTCCGTCGAAGGTGTAGATGATCTCGCCGCGCCAGAAGTTGTCGTCCATCAGCAGCCGTCGCAACGTGGACAGATGCTCGTCACCGAACGCGGTACCGCAGGAGGCGACCGCCGTGGTCACACCCGCCAGATGCATCGCCATCACATCGGTGTAGCCCTCGACCACCACCGCCTGATGACTCTTGGCGATCTCGCGTTTGGCCAGATCCAGACCGAACAGCACCTGAGATTTCTTGTACAGCACCGTTTCCGGGGTGTTGATGTACTTGGCGGTCATCTGGTCGTCGTCGAACAGCCGACGGGCCCCGAAACCGATCACATCGCCGCTGAGATTGCGGATCGGCCACAGCAGCCTGCGATGGAACCGGTCGATCGGACCGTGCCGTCCCGGTTTGGACAGCCCGGCC
>JAFMQT010000023.1:13455-19271 GCA_017354515.1 Nocardia sp.
CAGCAGGTGCTTGGTAAGGCTGTCCCAGCCCGCCGGGGCGAACCCGCAGCCGAATTTCCGCGCCACCGCGCCGTCGAAATTGCGGTCGGTCAAATACTTTCGTGCGGCCGCGGCCTCCGGCTCGCGCAGCTGCGCCTGATAGAACTCGTGCGCGGCGGCATTGGCCGCGACCAGCCTCGAGCGGGTGCCGCGGTCGCGTTGCACCGAGGTACCGCCACCCTCATAGGTGAGCCGGTAACCGATCCGGTCGGCGAGCTGTTCGACCGCCTCCACGAAGCCGACATGTTCGATCTTCTGCAGGAATGCGAAGACATCGCCGCTCTCCCCGCAGCCGAAGCAGTGAAAATGGCTGTGGTTCGGCCGGACATGGAAGGACGGCGATTTCTCGTCATGGAACGGGCACAGCCCCTTCAGCGAATCCGCACCCGCGCGTTTGAGCGCCACATATTCGCCGACGACATCCTCGATGCGCACGCGTTCACGTATTGCCGCGATATCGCGATCCGGGAGTCGACCAGCCACGGCACCCGAGTCTAGCCGCGCCACCCCACCGCGCCCTACTCCGTGCTCCCTGCCCCCCTGACCCGCTCATGTGGCGGCAATACGCTCCAGCCGGCTCTCGGTGCAGGAGGCGATCTGGTCGACGATCACCCGCACCCGCGCGGCATCGTCGGCGGCGGCCTCCCACCACGGCAGCAGGATCCGGTCCAGGCCGTACGGCGCCTGCACCATCAGCCGTTCGGCGACCGAGCGGATGCGTTCGCGCTGTTCGGCCTGCCGCCGGTGGTGTGCGGGATCGGACATCACGTAGCGCAACGCAACCGTTTTCAGCAGCGCCACCTCCGCGGCGACCAGGGACGGGACCTCGAGGTCGGCACCGTAGCGGCACAGCGACCGAACCGGCCGGGCCGATCGGGTGGCCTCGACCGCGGCGGTCGCGAACCGGCCGACCAGATCGCTGGTCAGTCGTTTCAGCGCCACCGAGGAACGCAGACTACCGTCGTAGGCGGCCGCGTCGGCGATCACCCGCAACTCGGACAGTCGGGCCGCCGCGGCGATCAGATCGTCGGCGGACAGGTCGTGATGATTGCGCTGTCCGAGTTCGGCCAGGGCGGCCTGCTCCCCCGGATCCGACAGGGCGCGCAGGTCGATCCGACCGGCGATCACCCCGTCCTCCACATCGTGCACCGAGTAGGCGACGTCGTCGGCCCAGTCCATGACCTGTGATTCCAGGCACTGCCGACCCTCCGGCGCGGACTTGCGCACCCAGTTCAGCCGGTCCAGGTCGTCGGCATAGGCGCCGAACTTCGTTCCGGAACCCGTTCTGCCCCAAGGGTATTTGATACTGGCGTCGAGCGCCGCACGGCTCAGGTTCAGGCCATAACTCTGCCCGGCGGCGTCGAAGACCTTCGGTTCCAGCCGGGTCAGGATGCGCAGGTTCTGAGCATTGCCCTCGAATCCGCCGTAGGCGTCGGCGAACTGATCCAGCGCGCGCTCACCGTTGTGGCCGTAGGGCGGGTGCCCGATATCGTGGGCCATCCCGGCCAGATCCACCAGATCCGGATCACAGCCCAGCCCCTCGGCGATACTGCGCCCGATCTGGGCGACCTCGAGGGAGTGGGTGAGCCGGGTGCGCGGGGTGTCACCTTCGCGCGGACCCATCACCTGGGTCTTGTCGGCCAGGCGCCGCAGCGCCGCCGAATGCAATACCCGCGCCCGGTCCCGGGCGAAGGCACTACGCCGCGCCGGGGCCCGCGACCAGTGCAAACCCGCTGTGGGAGCGGTCTCGGGCACCATGCGCTCGCGGTCGGATTCCGGATAGGCGCACTCCCGGACGGCCTCAGCGCTCATCGTCCTATTGCTCCGCGGTGTGTTTGAAGTCGTCGGAGAAGTGGGTGAGCTGATACCACAGCAGCGCGCCGGTTTCGCGGGTGATGCCGTGGAATTGGGATTCGCGGGTGTAGACCGACGGGCCGGTCCGGGTGGGTGCGGTCCAGGCGTCGAGCCCGTTGTCGGCCGCCATCGTCCGGGTGCGCAGCGAATGCCACGGATCACTCACCAGCGCGGCCGAATTCAGCTGCCGGGCACTCATCGCCACCGAGACCGCCTCGATGCTCTTCAGCGTGTCCGAACCGGTCTCCACCGCCAGCACATGGTTGGCCGGAACACCCTTGCTCTGCAGGTATTTCTTACCCGCGGCGGCCTCGGTGTAGTTGTCCCCGACCTGTTTCCCGCCGACCGTGATGATCAGCGGCGCGACACCGCTGCGGTACAGGTGGTAGGCCTGGCCGAGGCGGGCGGCGAACACCGGGGACGGGGTGCCGTTGTACTGCGCGGCGCCGAGCACCACGATCGCGTCCGCGCGGGAGTAGTCGTCGATACGGGCCACCTGCCACACCCGGAACGCGGTACCCCCGACCAGTACCACCGACATCAAGAGGACACCAGCGATCACCCGGCCCACCCATTGAGCGAACGACGCGCCGCGACGCGCCCGCCGGGGACCCGTGGAACGAATACGGACGGGTTCGGGTCGGGTCAGGGCCGTAGGCATGTCCCGAGTGTGCCAGCGCTCGGTCACATCCCGATTGCGACGCACGGACGCGGGACCGTCGATGCCCGGATGCGGTCTCACCAACCGCGTTGCCGCCACTGCTGCAGCTGCGGACGTTCGGCACCGAGTGTCGTGTCGTCTCCGTGGCCGGGATAGATGACCGTCTCGTCGCCGAAGCGATCGAACAGTTTGGTGGTGACGTCGCGGTACAGCGAGTCGAAATCCTCGGGTGAACCGGTCTTGCCCACCCCACCGGGAAACAGGCAGTCCCCGGTGAAGACGTGGGTGCGGCCACCACCGTCCTCGAGCACCAGCGCCACCGACCCCGGCGTATGACCGGCCAGGTGGACGACCTCGAATGCCAGTTCGCCCACCGAGACCGAATCACCCTCGGCCAGTAGATGATCCGGGCGCACGGGCAGCGGCTCGGCGTCGAGCGGGTGCGCGGCGGTCGGGACGCCGGTGTCGGCGACGACCGCGCTCAGCGCCTGCCAGTGGTCGAAGTGCTGATGTGTGGTGACGAGCAGTTTCAACTGCTCGGGCACCTCCTGATCCAGCAGCGCGAGGATGCGCTCGGATTCGTTGGCGGCGTCGATCAGGAGCGCATCGCCGGTGGCGGTGTCCTGCACCAGGTACACGTTGTTGTTCATACCGCCGACCGCCATCTTCACGATGCGGGCACCCGGCACATCCCGCTGCTGCGGATTCGAGCCCGGTTCGACATGTCCCGTATAGGGGATATCCAGCGTGATCACGATGTCGATGGTAGCGATTGTGCGCCCGCGGCGGCGGCTCGAACGTCCGCACGGGGTGCGTCTGTGCACTATCGGCCCTCACAACCAGCCGAGGCGCTCGGCGGTGCGGACCGCTTGGGCGCGGTTGTGAGCGCCGGTCTTGCCGATCGCCGCCGACAGGTGGTTGCGCACCGTCCCCTCGGACAGGTGCAGGCGGCCGGCGATCACCGTCGCGGTGGCGCCGTCGGCGGCCTCGGCCAGGACCTCACGTTCACGGGCGGTCAGCGGCGAATTCCCGGCGGTGAGGGTTTCGGCGGCCAGCGCCGGATCCACCACACGCAATCCCATATGAACCCGCCGGACGGCATCGGCCAGCTCGCGGGCGGGTGTGTCCTTCACGACGAAACCGTCCGCTCCCGCGTCGATGGCCCGGCGCAGATAACCGGGACGGCCGAAGGTCGTCACCATCAGGATGCGCAGCCCGGAAAAGTCGCGCCGGAGCCGCTCGGCCACCGAAATGCCGTCCATACCAGGCATTTCCACATCCAGCAGCACCACATCGGGCTGATTGGCCCGGACCGCGTCCTCGACCTCGTCGCCGCGTCCGACCTCGGCCACCACATCCAGATCCGATTCCAGGTCCAGCAGCGCCGCCAGCGCACCGCGCACCAGTGCCTGATCGTCGGCGATCAGTAATCGGATCATCGAGCACACCCCGGTCTCTTGTGTGGTTGGTCCGCTGCAGCGCGCGGGAATTCGGCGACGATCGACAAACCACCGCCGCCCGGCGTCTGGACGGCGAGCCGCCCCCCGGCCGCGCGGACACGTTCGCGCAAGCCGGTCAGCCCGGAGCCCGAGCACGTACCCGAGCCGGTCAATCCTGTTCCGTCGTCGCGGATTTCGATCCGGTCGGCATCCACCCGGATCCAGCAGCGGCGGGCCCGGCTGTGGCGGACCACATTGGTGATCGCTTCGCGCACCACCCAGCCGAAGGTTTCCGAGTGCCGATCCGGCAGCCGCGCCGGATCGGGTAGTTCTGCGTGGATGGCGGCGGCATCCAACGCAGTTCGCGCGGTGGCAAGTTCGCCGGCCAGGGATACCTCGCGCAGTCCGCCGACGGTGTCGCGCACCCCGGCCAGCGCTTCGCGCGCCAGCCGCTCCAGATCGGCCAGTTCCCGCGCCGCTCCCGCCGGATCCGACTCCAGCAACCGCTGTGCCAGTTCGGTTTTCACGGTGATCACGGTCAGCGAATGGCCCAGGATGTCGTGGACGTCGCGCGCCACCCGGTTACGTTCCTCGACGATCTCCAGTTCACTGCGCTGCCGGCGAGCCAGCTCCCGCAACTCCATCTGACGCATACCGAGCTGCCGGCCGACCCACATGGCGATCGGGATGATGATCAGGAACTTCGGGGCATTACCGAGGTGCAGCGACGGTATCGCCTCCACGCCCAGGGTGCCAATGACCGTGGCGGCCACCACCGCCCCCGATTTCTTCGTGGGCAGAATGAACACCGCCGCGCACGGGACGTAGAGGAGCGTACCGAGCGCCTGGGCGCCCAGGACCGCGGTGAGCGCGGCCCCCAGACCCGCCATCGCGGCCAGCACGGCCCAGCGCGGCCATTCGGCGGTGATGACTCCCGCGTCCGCCGGATGTTCCCAATCCGGTTGACGCAACGGACCGAAACACGAGGCGATCAGCACCCCGAACAGGACCAGGCCCACGGCTGCGATGACACCGTCGACTGCCCTGCCGTGCTGCCAGCGCGAAACCACCGGACCGATCAGATAGAACAACCAGGCCAGCGCCATCATGGCGCCGACGAAGGTGCGCGAGGCGCGCCGGTACGCTCCGCCGGAGGGACCACCGACCATCCGGTCCATGAGCTCCCGAAACGATATGCCGAGTGCGGTTGTGTGCAGCATCATCCCTCCCCGGTCCGGGCCCGCCCGATTCCGACGCTACCGCACCGCCCGCTCGAGCCGGCGATGCGGCAGCGCCGTTCAGCGTGCGGTGTCACGCCGGTACAGCAGCGCCGCGCCGCCGCCGAAGATCGCGGCCCACACCACCACATTGAGCACCGCCAGCAATGCCGATCCGGTGCCGACGGCCCCGAGCGGGAGCCGGGCCAGGGTGGCCACACCGTTGGTGGGAAATATCCGCGACACCGTCTGGAACCAGCCGTGCAGCGGCATGAACAGCCCGCCCGCGAAGGCCAGCAGCGCCAGCACACCACCGAGGATCTGCATAACGTTCTCCGAGGGCAGCAGGTAGCCCATGAACAGGCCGAAGGCCGCGAATACCACCGAGGTCAGCCAGGCCAGCAGGTAGCACGCCACCCACGCGCCCGGGCTCAGGTGCGCGCCGGTCACCGCACCGGCGATGAAAACGGCGGTGACCGAAAGTAATCCGAGCGTCATGGCGCAGATCAGTTTGGTGACGACATACGCGGCCGGACTCAATGGCGTGAGCCGCAGCTGGCGGACCCAGCCGGCCACCCGTTCCACCGCTACGGTCGCACCGCCGCT
>JAFMQT010000527.1 GCA_017354515.1 Nocardia sp.
GATCCGCCCGGCCGATCCCGGCCGATAGCGTCGAGCGCGCCGCCGCCGCGCTCGACGGCTGCCCGCCGTCGACGGCCGGCGCCTCCGGACCACTGGTGGGCATCACCGTGGACTGCCTGGCCGACGGCCGTTCCGTGGATCTGGCCGGTGCGCTGGCCGGGCGACCCGCGCTGCTGAACCTTTGGGCCTACTGGTGTCAGCCGTGTGCCCATGAACTTCCCGCGTTGCAGCAGTTCGCCGCGCGGGCCGGTGCGGCGGTCACGGTACTGACCGTGCACAGCGATCCGGACGAGGCCAAGGCGCTCGCCCGGCTCAGCGACCTCGGCATCCACCTGCCCGGTGTGCAGGACGGCGACGCCCGGGTGCGCGCCGCGGCCGCCGCGCCGGCGGTACTGCCGGTCTCGGTGCTGGTGCGCGCGGATGGATCGATCGCGAAGGTGGTGGTGCGCCCGTTCGATTCCGTCGACGATATCGCCGCCACCCTCGCGCGGGAATTGGGAGTGACGACGTGAACGGTCGGCCGATCGAATTCGGCGTGGACGGAATTCCGGAGTGGTTACGTGGGGTGGCCGAACATGAGCCGGCCGATCCCAAAGGGGTGAATCCGGTGATCGACCGGACCATCGCCAAACAGTTCGCGGCGGCGCTCACCGCGCGCGAGGCCGCCGTACTGGTCCTGTTCGGCGGAAATCCGGAGCCCGATCCGCGGGCCCGCGGCGGGTTACCGTCCGACGCCGACGTCCTGCTGACCCAGCGGGCGAACACCCTGCGCCAGCATCGAGGGCAGGTCGCTTTTCCCGGTGGCGGTGTGGAACCCGGTGATGGCGGGCCGATCGATACGGCGTTGCGCGAGGCCCGCGAGGAGACCGGCCTGGACCCCGCCGGAGTGCGGCCCTTTGCCGTGCTGTCCAGGATCTATATCGCGCCCTCCCGCTTCGATGTGACCCCGGTGATCGCCTACTGGCACACGCCCGGCGAGGTGGGAGTGGTGAGTGAGACCGAGGCCGCGCGGGTGACCCGGGTACCGTTGGCGGACCTGATCGAGCCTTCGCATCGATTCATGGTCCGGCACCCGATGGGGTACCTGGGCCCGGCATTCGCCGTCGATGGCATGCTCGTCTGGGGTTTCACGGCCGGCGTACTCGCCGGCCTACTGGCGGTATCGGGATGGGAGCGTGACTGGGATCACCATGATGTGCGTGATCTGGAGTCTTCGCTCGCGGCAGTGGGGATGACGTTATGAGTAGTTCCGGGTGGCTCGATCTGGCGGTGCTGATCATCGCACTGCTGGCAGCCGGCTCGGGGTGGCGGCAGGGTGCGGTGGCATCGGCGCTCGGATTCCTCGGTGTCGTCCTGGGTGCCGTCGCCGGCATCCTGATCGCACCGCATATCCTGCAGCACGTCAGTGAGGGCCGGCAGCGGGTTCTGGTCGGCGTGGTGCTGATCGTCGCGCTGGTGATCATCGGTGAGGTCGCGGGGATGGTGCTGGGCCGCGCGGCCCGAAGCGGAATGCGCCATCCCTTCACCCGATCCATCGACAGCGTCGTCGGCGCGGTGTTGCAGGGCGTGGCGGTACTGGTCACCGCCTGGTTGCTGGCGCTGCCGCTGGCCTCGTCCTCACAGCCGGGAATCGCCTCGGCGGTCAACGGCTCCCGGGTGCTCGCGGATGTGAACCAGGTGGCGCCGAACTGGTTGCGCCGGGTTCCCAACGAATTCTCCAAACTGCTGAACACCTCGGGTTTGCCCGAGGTCATCGGGCCGTTCGGCCGGGCGCCGATCGCGGCGGTCGAACCGCCGGATCCGAGTGTGCTCGATACCCCCGTGGCGCTGAACCTGCAGCGCAGCGTGCTGCGGATCAACGGCGCGGCACCGAGTTGTCAACGGGCACTGGAGGGTTCGGGTTTCGTCGTGGCGCCACAGCGGATCATGACCAACGCGCACGTCGTCGCGGGTACCTCGACCGTGCAGGTGGACTCCGCCCAGGGCCGGCTCAATGCCAATGTGGTGCTGTTCGATCCGGCGAAGGACGTCGCGGTGCTCGCGGTACCGGGACTGAACGCACCGGTCGTGCGGCTGGCGCAGGCGCCGGCCAAATCCGGGCAGAATGCGATCGTGCTCGGCTATCCGGGCGGCGGCCCATACACCGCCAGCGCCGCGCGTGTCCGCGAAACCCTGGATCTGACCGGCCCGGACATCTACAAGAACAGCACGGTCGAACGCGAGGTGTACACCGTGCGCGGCCAGGTCCGCGCGGGTAACTCCGGTGGTCCACTGGTCGATGCCAACGGTGCGGTACTCGGTCTGGTCTTCGGCGCCGCGGTCACCGACGACGACACCGGATACGTGCTGACACTGAAGGAGATCCAGTCCGAGCTGCAGCGGGCGCCGGCGGTCTCGGCACCGGTCGGCACGGCGGAATGCGTGATGAACTGACAGCGCGGCCGGGGCGGATCGGGGCCGGCTAAACCCGCGGCGCGGAGGCCGGATCCCCGATCAGTTCCGCGAGTGCGGCGGTGACCGCCTCCGGATTCTCCTGATGCGCGAAATGACCGGCGTCGGGGATCTGAGCCAGCCGGCGATCGGGCACCAGCCGCGGTTCGCGCCGCAGCGACGAATCCAGAATGTAGTTGTCGTTCTCGCCGCGCAGGATCAGGGCCCGAACCCGGATCGGTTCGCGCATCACGGCCATGAAGCGGCGGCCGTCCGGACGCCACTGACTGCGGAAGGACCAGCGCTGATATTCCAGTGCGCAGTGTGCGGTGCCGGGAATCCGGATCGCGGCCCGCATCCGGCTCGCGGTTTCGACGAATTCCGCCGTGGCCGCCCAGCGTGGGTCGACGTGTTGGCGCAGTAGCCGCTCGATCTCGAACCCGTTGCGCCGGGTCAGCCGCCGCTCGCCGTAACGGGGCAGCTGATAGCGCAGGAAGTTCGGTAGATAGTTCGCCCGCTGCCGGCGGTCCAGCAGCACCGACCGTTTCAATGCCACCGGATGCGGTGAGGCGATCACCGCGATCGAGCGCACCACGCGCGGATGCAGGGTCGCGGTGGCCCAGCACACCAGCCCGCCCTCGGCATGTCCGATCAGGGTGGCCTCGGTATGGCCGAGCGCGCGCACCAGACCGGCGATATCGCCCGCGAGGGTCCAGCCGTCATAGCCGCGCGGCGGCTTATCGGAATCGCCGTAACCGCGTAGATCGACAGC